>JAHFMM010000002.1:21176-55974 GCA_023264495.1 bacterium
GATGCTTCCATCGCGCGCTTGGTGATCGCCATCGCACGGTCGATAAATTCGCCTGAGAGCTCTTCAAGCTTCGCGCGGCTCATCTTTATGAGGAGGTGGCGCGGGCCAGAGGCATCTGATGTGAGGAATGGGATGTTAATCTCGGTTTCCATCGCGCTTGAGAGCTCGATCTTGGCCTTCTCCGCGGCTTCATCGAGGCGCTGGCGCGCGAGCGCGTCAGTGCGCACATCGATACCGCTCTCCTTCTTAAACTCATCGGCGAGCCAATTGATAATCTTCTGGTCGATATCTTTGCCGCCCAGGTGTGCATCGCCATCAGTCGATTTAACCTCGATAACATCGCCGCCCACTTCAAGCACCGAGATGTCAAAGGTCCCGCCGCCGAAGTCGAATACGGCAATCTTCTCGTCCTTTTTTTTATTAAATCCATAGGCGAGCGCAGCCGCGGTCGGTTCATTGATGATGCGCTTCACGTCGAGACCGGCAATTTGCCCAGCAGCTTTGGTTGCGCTGCGCTGGTCGTCGTTGAAGTAGGCGGGAACGGTAATGACTGCCTCGGTAATCTTCTCGCCGAGCTTCGCTTCAGCATCGGCCTTCAGTTTGCCCAAGATCATCGCCGAGACTTCTTCTGAGCGGTACCAGGCGTCGTTCATCTTAACCTCGATGCCGCCGTTATCGGCCTTGCGCATCTCAAAGGGGACAACAGACTTATCCTTCTGCACCTCGGCTTCGTCAAACGAGTGGCCGATGAAGCGCTTAATCTGATAGATCGTATTGAGCGGATTCGTTACCGATTGCCGCTTCGCGAGCGTGCCGACAATGCGCTCGCCATTCTTCCCGACCGCAACGATAGACGGCGTTGTGCGTGCGCCTTCGGCGTTCTCAAGAACGCGCGGCTCACCGCCCTCGACAATTGCCATCGCGGAGTTTGTCGTGCCCAAATCGATACCAAGAATCTTTGCCATAATTAAAATTGGTTAGGTGTGAATAATCTTACGGAAACACGCGCATTGATGCAACTATTTTTCGAAATGCCCGACACGCACCTTGGCAGGTCGAATGATTTTGTCGCCGATACGCCACCCTCTCTCGAGTATGACTGTAATCATATCATCTTTCTCTTCTGAGTCAGCAACATCTTGCCCAAGCGCTTCATGCAGAGCGGGATCAAATTTCTCGCCGACTTCGCCGAGCGCTTCGAGTCCGAGCGAAGCGAAGGCGCCCTCAAGCTGCTTTGCGATAGCCGCGAAGCCCTCGGGGATCTCACCATGGTCTTTTGCCCGCTCGAGAGCGTCAAAGGCAGGCAGAAGGGTCTCGATAGCCTGTATCTTCCCTCTTTGTAGCGAAGACTTCGACTCCTCTTCGAATCGCTTTAAGAGATTCACATAGTCGGCCTTAGAGCGTTGCCAGCCGTCCATGTATTCTTGTTTTTCAGTGCGGCAGGCTTTAAGCTCCTCGCGCATCTTCGCAAACTTCATTTCCATATCAGAAGTATCGAAGTCTGACTTCGATACTTCTGATTCGTCAAGCTCAATGACGCTCGCCTCTTCGATATCGTCGCTTTTCCAATCCATATTCCTCTATTATGCCTGAAGTGATGCGTGGAGTCAAAAAATGAAAATCCCGCTCCTCCAAACGGGGTTTCCGTTGATTGAGCGGGATTAGTGCACTCCAAGCCGATTGCGGACATGATAGGGCCCGGAGCGACGCAAGATGATAATCGACGGGTGTCCAAACTCGTTGGTTGCCCATGTGGCGAGTTCTTGTGCATGCTGGTCCAAATCCTCATGTCCTCGTACGTCCGTAAGGAGGAACGGGACAATGATATCGGTACCGCGTATCGCCGGTTCATACCTTGCACCGCCAAAAGCTTCGGCAATGGCCTGTATGTCGCCAAGCGAACGGTTACCGACAGGGATCTGGAGCACAATGAATCCGTGTCCCGGCCGACACCATGCCGGCTTATGGACGCGAATCGGCGTTTCCTTCCTTGCCTCTTCCGGGGTGCGGAAGAACCTGAAAAGGTTGTTCATAGATGTTACCTTCCTCTTCAGTTGGCCAAGCAGGCCTTCTGTAATTTCACCCGCTAGGTTCCAGCATGTTTGCGACACCTTCTTTTTACCTCTGTCCTTTTTCACGATACATCCCCTTTTCTGTTCAATGGCGTTAAAGAATCAGAACAAAAGTGCTACTTGCTCCGCCTTTAATCAAACCATGTAAACATATAAAAAGCAAGGCACTCGAGAGTGCCTTGCGGGTTGATCTGCAGCTTGCCTATAATTACATAGCAAGGACAGAAAGATCGACATCAAATACGGGCGGTTTTGTGACACGCTTCACGACCGGGAATTCCCCAGTCGCGGCACGATCGATCGCTAAGGCAATACCTTGGATACCCGTATAAACGCCGAGCATCTCATCCATCACCACCGGTTGACCCGGGAGCTCGGAGATCGAGAGTTTAGCTGCCTCAAGTGCCGTACTGTCAGACACGCCGAGCGCAACGCCGATGACTGGCGTGGTATGACCGTTTTCATGCAGTAAAGCATCGAGTACCCCTGGCAAAGCAAACGCTTTCCCTCCAGCCGCAATAACAACATCGGCACCGTAGCATCCATGCACTGCGAAGTGATGGAGTGCAGCGGGATTGCGATGGCAGCTTACGACATGTACCTCGACCTGATCAAATCCGTGCGGGAGATGCTTAAGCACAGGAATCATCGAATGGATATCGGTCATGCTGCCGAAGATGATAGCAAGATTTCGCTTCTTATCTTCTACATCAATGTCCATACGCTCCCGCTGATACTCCTCGAGCCGCATCCAGGTGAGCCGCCAGAAAATGTAGCGGTACGTCTGAGTTGTGGCTTCAAGCAGTTCATTCGGAACGTGCAGAGCATGCACCTTGGCGACGTCTTCGCTCAGGAGCGGGTCAAGCTTGTTGATGCCTTGCTCAATACCCCATTCGCGCACGAGCTGTTTGTCGTTTGGCGGTGGTGCTTTCCGCGCCTCCTTTTTTCTGCCAGCGAGCCACTCGTTGCGGTCCCAGAAGCGGCTTGAATCGGGTGTGCCGACTTCATCTGCCAGATAGAGGATACCGTCTTGATCGCGGCCGAACTCCATCTTGGTATCGGCGAGGACAATGCCAGACTCGAATGCCCGCTCGGCGATATGAGCGAAGGCCTCAAACAACGTAGTGGTTTCTTCCGGATATTGCGTCCGGATTTCATCTGCATCGAGGGGCATGTCATGCCCCTCTTCTGCCTTCGTTGTCGGAGTGTCAATCGCGGCCGGCAATGCATCACTGTCTTGAATGCCGAGCGGGAGCTTATGGCCGCAGACCTCACCGTTTTTCTGGTAGTCTTTGAAACCTGAGCCAGTCAGACATTGGCGAGCGATGAACTCAATCGGAGCCATCTTTAGTTGGCGAACCACGAGCGCGCGCGATTGAAGCTCGGGATTGCCCCGGAGCTCTTCGGGCAGATAAGCGTCGATTGCCGACCCCGCCGCGATCAGGTGCGTCTTGATGCCGATCTCTTCAAGCTGTGTGAGCCAGAAGTGATTCAGTGCTGTGAGGATAGCACCCTTCTCGTCAACCATCGCATTCAGCACGAAGTCGAAGATGCTAAGCCCGTTGCTCGCGACGACGAGCAGGAGCCTGTTACCAAGATCGTAGGTGTCGCGAACTTTCCCGCGATGGAGCAAGTGGAGTCCCGAGAGTGTCGGAACAGCGAGTCGTTTTGGTGATAATGCTGGCATGATGCCTCCTTGTCTATGTCAATCATTAGCGCCGCGATGCGGCGTTCGGGGAGAATCCCCACTGCATACTTCCGCTCGGAATCTACCACGGACAGAGGTGCAAAGCAATGAAATTGGCCAAAGCCTGGCTTTGGCCAATTCGCTTCGGCGGTTTTGCGAGGAGTCGTTGCTTAACGCTTGCTTCCTTCGAGAAGAATCAGGATCTCCGCTAACGCTTCGACCACTGCTTTGCCTTACGGGCTTTGACGAGACCCGGCTTCTTACGCTCCTTTGCGCGCGGGTCGCGGCGCATGAGGCCAGCGGTCTTAAGCACAGCGCGCGTCTTCGGCTCCACTTTGGTAATCGCGCGACTGATCGCGTGGCGAAGCGCTTCGGCTTGCGCGGCGACACCACCGCCCTCGACATGGGCGACTATCGTATAGTTCTGTGCGCTCTCGGCAATTGTGAGTGCCTCTTCAGCAATCTTTGCACGCTCATCAGTCTTAAAATATTCTTTTGCGCTTTTACCGTTGACCTGGACACTGTTCTTGTCAGCCGGATAGATGCGTACATTTGCAATAGCGGTCTTGCGGCGTCCAACAGCGGTCGTATGTGTTGTTTTTTTGTTGGTCATATTATGCGTTAACGATGAGATTCTTCATGCGCGGTGTGCGGAGCTTGTTGCGCGGGATCATGCCGTCAACCGTCTTCTTGACAACATCAGCGATGCCTTTCTTGTCGATCATCACGTCCATACGTATCTCACGGAGGCCGGCTGGGTAGCCGGTATAGTGGGTGTAGACTTTGCCTTTGGTGCGGCGCTCAGGGAGGTGCAGCTTGCTCGCGTTCTCAATGACGACCGTGATCGGGAGCGTCATGTTCTTGGCGAATTGAACCGAGCGCTTGCCGAGGAGCGCGTGCGCCGCCTCGCTGGCTACGCGGCCAAGTGTGCGATCAGTCGCATCGATGGTGTATACGGTCGGTTCTGGTTTTGTTGTGCGGGTCATAGTACAGAGTTATGCATACTAGACAAATGCGATATATGCAAGCTTGCGGGCATCGTTCGATCCGCGGAGCGTACGCTTCACTATGCGCGTATATCCGCCGGCGCGCTTCTCATACCGCGGCCCGATCGACTCGAAGAGCTTCTTCACAGCAGTAACATCACCGAGGTGAGTCTTTGCGAGTCGGCGACTCGCAAGAGTATTTGTCTTCGCATAGGTTACGAGGCGTTCTACGAATGGGCGCAGAGCCTTTGCCTTTGCCTCGGTCGTGGAGATGCGTTCCTCGAGGACGAGCGAACGCGCCAGAGAACGCATCAGTGCGCGGCGCTGATTTCTGGGGCGGGCGAATGTATGTGCTTTCTTAGTAAATGCCATAGTGAGTGCGTTATTCGCTCCTCAGCGTGAGCCCGAAGCGTGCGAGTGCGACTGCAATCTCCTCGACTGCTTTATCGCCGATGCCATCGAGCTCCTTAAGGGCGCTTGCCGACTTGCGTGCGAGACCTGCAGCGCTCTTGATGCCTGCTTCTTCGAGCGCCGAAGCGACGCGCGTTGAGAGTTCAAGATCGGCGATCTTCACCTTCGCAACATCGATCGAGCTCTCTTGCTCATCTGAGGCACGCGCGCCTGATGCAGACGATACGTTCTCTTGGAAGCCGATAATCGCCTTGAGCTGGTGAATCATCGTTTCGATTGATTGTTCGAGCGCGAGGCGTGGCGCGAGAGTGCCGTTCGTCTCGATAAGGATGCGGAGACGATTGAAGTCGGTGCGATCGCCGACACGCATGTTTTCGACCTCGTAATTAACGCGGCGGATCGGCGTGAAAGTCGCGTCGAGCGCGATGGTGCCGATATCGACCTTGTCCTTCGTGAGGACTTCGCGCGATACGTAGCCGAGACCGCGCTCAATGGTCGCTTCGATCTCAAGCGACGCCTTGCCTGAGAGGTCGGCGATGTGCTGGTCAGGGTTCTTGATCTCGACCTGGCTCGGGAGCTTGAAGTCCTTGGCAGTAATGGCACCCGTACCCTTTGCCGAGAGTGAAATAGTTTGCGATTCCTCTCCGTGCAAAACGAAATGAACGCGCTTCAAGTTAAGGAGGAGCTCCATGACGGTCTCGCGGACGCCGTCAATCGTAGCGAACTCGTGCGGCACGCCATCAATCTTTACCTGAGTAATCGCGGCACCCGGGAGTGACGAGAGGATGATGCGGCGCAAGCTGTTGCCGAGCGTGTGGCCATAGCCTGGATAGAGAGAATCGATCTCATAAACGCCCTGAACGCCTTCTTCTGAAACAATTCTTGGCTTACTCGGAAGTGTAATGTGGTATTCCATAACGCAATCGTAATTACCGTTTAATAAATTATCTCGTGTAGAACGAGAGCACTGCGACCAAGTCGCCTGCCGGATCGGCAGAGACGGCAGTCGGACGCTCGTTCACGCTCCCGGCCATCGACTTCGCATCCCACGAGAGCCATGACGGCAGCGTGCGTTCTGCGAAGCGCTCTGCAAAGCCAACAAACGCGCCATGGCTCTTTGAACCATCCCGCACGCTGATGCGATCGCCGACTGACAAGGTGTGCGATGGCACGCGCACCTTCTTGTCGCCGACCATCACGTGTCCGTGAGCAACCATCTGCCGCGCGGCGCGGCGCGTTGCTGCGAGACCGATTCGCCAGACGACATTGTCGAGCCGGAGCTCGAGAAGCTCGTGGAGCCGGTCAGACGGCTTCGCGCTGTGCGCGGCGAGCGCCTTGTTCACATAGCTGCGGAACTGACGCTCCGGCAAGCCGTAGGTAACACGCACTTTCTGCTTCTCAAGCATCTGCTTGCCGTACTCGCTTTGCCGGCCGCGCCCGCGGCGCTTGTTCTTCGCAGAGCGTTCAGCAGAAATAGCGAATTTCTGCGTCTGAGCTTTCTCAAAGACGGTTGCGCCGAGGCGTTTTGCTATTTTATATCGCGGTCCAGTTTTCATAGTGATATATATCGGGTCATTATATTCGTCGCGGCTTTGGCGGACGCGGACCATTGTGCGGCACCGGCGTCATATCTTTAATCGAACGGATCTGGACGCCCTTGCCTGAGAAAGCTCGCAAGACCGATTCGCGTCCGGCACCGACACCTCGAATAATCACCGAGGCTTCCTTCAAGCCGATCATCATGCCCTTCTCGCCGAGGAATTCTCCGACCTTTGCGGCAGCATACGGAGTCGACTTGCGCGCGCCCGAGAACCCGAGTGCGCCAGCTGACGATGAGATGATGGCATTTCCGCTCTCGTCGGTGATAAGCGCCTTGGTATTGTTGAAGGTCGCATCGATATGCAAGACGCCGCGCTCGATATGCCGCTTGGTTGCCTTGCCGAGTGCGCGCTCTTTCCGCCCCTGATCGAGACCTTTTCCGCTTTTCTTAATGATTCGTTTCTTTCCCATATGATTATGTCTTTTCGAGCGTACGACGACCTGAAGTCATGGTCTTTCGAACATTACCGCGCCGCGTCCGCGAATTTGTCTTCGTGCGCTGGCCGCGTACCGGGAGTCCGCGCGCATGACGATCGCCGCGAATCGAGCGAATATCTTTCAGTCGTTTTATATTCTGTCCAATCTCACGGCGCAATTCTCCCTCGATAAGATAAGCCTCGGCTAGAGAGCGGATCTTCTGCTCCTCATCAGCAGAGAGTTCGCCTCCTTTCTTGGTCTCTGGAACGCCGGCGGTCTTGAGGATGTCGCGAGCGCGCGCAGGGCCAATACCGAAAATAATCGGGAGTGAATACGCAAGTTGTTTAGTATCAGGAATGGTAACGCCGGCAATACGCATACGAAAATAGATTAGCCCTGACGAGCCTTACGACGAGGATCTTTCTTGTTGATGCGATACAGGCGCCCGCCACGGCGGACGAGCTGGTCTCCAGGTTGCTGTATTCGGATCGAAGCACGAACTTTCATCGTAGATTTCTTTTAATTACATTAAGTTAATCGGCGCACGATTCTTGCACGACCCCCATAGGGATCAAGCACCATCTCGACCTGATCGCCCATAAGAACGCGAATGCGGTGCAGACGCATCTTGCCTGCGAGGTATGCGAGCACAAGCTCGCCATCCTCCCCTTCTGTTTCAGATGGGATTCGGACACGGAATAGAGAGTTCGGCAATACCTCTTCGACAGACCCGGCTGTCGGTGCAACTGGTTCGCTATCGCTCATCTCTTACGCATTACTCATATCAGGTACTCCAATAATCTAGCAGGTGACGAAGAAATCGTCAAATCCTACTGTGGGAGTACGGTCGTTACCGTGATTGTTGACGGGTCTTGCGGGAACGCTTGCCGCCAGAATGGCCGCAAGATGATAACCGCCTGCTTCACTTCGACATAGTTGCTGAGCGCTACTTCGGCTTCGGCCCGCGTCTTTCCTGCGACTGCAGCCGCAATGCGAGACTGGTCAATGGTATAGCGGAACGGGGCTGTCCCGGTGAGCGTGAATGAGAATGTCGTAGCGTCCGCATTTGGCAATCCGACCGCAGAAAGGCGGAGATCTGCTGTCGAGGTGAGGATAAGCGATACCCCGTCATACGCAGTACCATTGGTGACTGATTTTGCTATTGCGCTCGCGAGCGCGCTGTTCGGGAACACGACCGCAGTGATAGTTCCCTGCTCTTTCACGTCAGCCATAGCATTCGTTGCTGAGGTCGCGGTGACGAGACTTTCATAGGTGGTAGTTGCCGCGTTCGGAACGAGGACATAGCCGGACGGAATCTGTTCCTGAAGGCTCGCGCTGAGATCTGCGGCGAGTGTCTGCATGAGCGCTGCGCGCGCTTTTGACTCAAGCGCGGTATCGACAACGGGAACCTCTCCCGAAGCGCCTCCGGTCATAGCGTTTGTTGAGCGCGCGTATACGAGAGTCTCTTGCGGGGTCCCGGCAAACCCCGGGATGGTGAAGGAGGTCGGTCCGACATTGTAAGAATCACCCGGCTTATCGGCATAGACGGTAACGGCGATGCTGCCCGGCTTTGCCGCTGTACCGCCCGGGATAGTCACTGGCGCGTGGATGCGGAAGATGAGACCAGCAGTCGTTGCGAAGCGGGTGTTCGTGATGAGTCGCTGCGCTTTTGATTGCGTGTTGTAGATCGTAATCGGCCCCGATGCCGAGGTGCTCACGGTCTTGGTGCCGGTAGATGCCACGCTTTGCGAAGCGACTTTCTGTGCCGTGACGATCTCGTATGTGAGGTCTCCCGTATTTCTATCAACCGTAAATGAGGATTGTACTGCTGCCGAGAAGGTGTTTGGCGTTACCTCTATGCTGGTTGTAGAGAAATAATACAAAGCGCCGATCGCGGCGATAATGACGACAAGCGCCGCGCCCAGCACTCCCCAATGAGATCGAGAAGGCGGTCTTGCTGATTCGGTGCGATGAATAGAATTATTAGTAGGTGATTCGTTCTCTTTCCGGCGCGAAGGCGGGACAATGATGTCATCAAATGTACGCATGATGGGAGTATATCACTTTGTGCCGTATACTGTGCACATATGCAGAAGGAACATTGGGGATTTGATACGCGCGACCTTGATGCGAGCGTCCGGCCGCAGGACGATCTGTACCGCTATGCTGGCGGCAACTGGCTGAAGAAGAACGAGATACCGGCGGCTGAATCGCGCTGGGGTACGTTCATCATGCTGCGATATGAGACGGAGAAGAAGTTGCAGAATCTTGTTAAGGAGATTGGAGCGACCCGCAGAGTCGCGCTCGGCTCTCCAGAACAGATGGTGCGCGACCTCTATCGCTCGGGGATGGATATGCGCACTCGCGTGAAGCGCGGATTACAGCCGCTCGCGCCGTACCAGAAGATGATCGAAACTGTTCAGACAACCGACGATCTCGTCCGGTGCATCGCGGAGCTGCATACGATCGGCATCGGTGCCGTATGGGATGTCGGCATCGATCAAGACATGAAAGACAGCACGAAGAATATTCTCTACCTGAGCCAGGGCGGGCTCGGCATGCCGGACCGCGACTATTATCTAAACGATGATGCGGAGTCGCGGCGCGTGCGTACCGCGTACCGCCCGCATGTCGCGCGTATGCTCACGCTCACCGGAATGACGAAGACAGAAGCGGCAGCTGCGGCAGAAACGGTGTTTACCATCGAATACAAACTCGCACAAGCCTCGATGAGGAAGGAGGATGCGCGCGACATGGACAAGATCTATCACAAGAAGACGGTTGCCGGGCTCGCTCGCATAGCGCCAAAGATCGCATGGAAGAAATATTTCTCTCTCATCGGGGCCGGCAAGCCATCTTCGCTCATCGTGTGCCAGCCGGATTTCTTTGCCGCTGTAGGACGAGAGATGGCGGAGCTCTCAATAGCTCAGTGGCGCACCTATCTTTCGTGGCACCTGCTCGCAAGCTTTGCAAGCTTCCTTACTCCCGAGATCGAGAAGCAAAACTTCAGATTCTACGGCACGGTAATGGCCGGCGTGAAGACGATGCGCCCGCCTTGGCGGCGCGTCCTCTCAGTAACCAATGCCGGCCTCGGGGAACTTATTGGCAAGGTGTATGTCGCAAGATATTTTACTCCTGAGACGAAACGCCGCGTGAATGCGATGGTTGACGACATAAGTGTCGCGTATGAAGCGCGTCTCAGGCGGCTTGGCTGGATGAGTCCGGCAACCAAGAAGCAGGCGCTCAAGAAATTACATAGCATGATACGGAAGATCGGCTACCCTGCGCGCTGGAAGTCGTATACAGGGCTCCGCATCACGCAAAACGATTACGCAGGAAACGTATTGCGCACGACCCGTTTTGAACATCGCCGCGCGATGCGCAAACTCACGAAACCGGTTAACCGAAGCGAGTGGTATATGAACCCGCAATCGGTCAATGCCTACTACAGTTTCGGGTTGAACGATATCGTCTTCCCCGCCGCCATCCTGCAACCGCCATTCTTCGATCCTGCCGCTGACGATGCGGTGAATTACGGCGCGATAGGTATGACGATCGGCCATGAGATGACGCACGGCTTTGATGATCAAGGATCGAAGTTTGATGCGCAGGGCAATATGAAAAACTGGTGGACCGTCACCGACCGCAAACGTTTTATGCAGAAGGCACAGCCTCTTATAAAACAATTTAATACCTACACCGTCGCGCATGGCGTCCGCGTGAATGGCAAGCTCACGCTCGGCGAGAATATCGCCGACCTCGGCGGACTCTCGATTGCCTATGATGCCTACCAGCGCTGTCTCGCGCGCACGGGGCGCCGCGATATAGGCGGCTTCACGCCCGAGCAACGATTCTTCCTCGGCTTCACGCTCTTCGAACGCGAGAAGGCGCGGCCCGAGATCGAGAAGATGCTCGCGATCAACGATCCTCACTCACCAGCGGTCTTCCGCATCAATGGCCCCGTCTCAAACCTCCCCGAGTTCTATGCTGCCTTCGGCGTGAAGAAGGGCGACAAGCTCTACCGCGCCCCTAAAGACCGCATCAAGATCTGGTAAAAGAAAACGCCACCCGCAGCCGAAGCGTTGGGTGGCAGTTGAAGATGGAGTATGGGGATTCAGTTGCTGCTATACAGATACGCCGATGAAATCTGACAGTACCGTGCGACAACTGCTTCTGCCATAGCGGCGTATTGAGATACGAACTTCTTTGCCTGTGTCGGATCAACCGCCCCACGTTCGACATCATAGATGTGGCGTAACACTTCGTCGAGTTGATCATTGGAGCTGACCACAATCCGCCGTCCTTTTGCTGCAGAACGGAGCATCGTCGGTCCGCCAATATCAGTCTTCGCACGAACTGATTCAGGAGTGTGATCCAGTTTCGCGATTTCTTCCTTGAGTGGGTAGAGATCAACGTATACCAGATCAATGCGTGGGATACCGATACGGTTGAGCTCCTCCTGCTCCTCGGGTGAATCATCGGCGAGAAGAGCGGCATGCACCTCGCGCGACAAGGTCACAACTTTGTGCCCAAGGATCGGTTGGCCGACGATCTCGGCAACGTCCTGAATCGGTATTCCGTGTTCCGTAAGATGTTTTGCCGTACCCGCTGAACCAAGCAGGTGCCATCCCAGTTGGTGAAGGCTTCTTGCGAAGTCCGCCAAGCCTGTCTTATCGTAGGCCGATAGTAACGCTGTCTTCCTCATGGTATTTCCCCCATTCGTATTTCAGAAACGCCGGATGGCACTCCTGTACATCTGGGCGGATAGTACCTAACTTTTTCAACTCACACAAGCCAGCGAGGCGAGGCCTTGATATCAAGGCCTCGCCTCGCTGGGTTTGAAAAACTAACGCCACCGGGGAGGTGGCGTTGGAGGGTGGAGCATGGGGATTCAGACATGCTCCATAATGTACTGCTTGATTACCGCCGGGTCTGCTGGCACGCGCGTGATGTGCTCTGGCAGGGTGCCGAACATCTCATACCCTTTCGGGATAGGAGGTTCGACCTCAAGCGCCTCACGGATAGTATCGGCAAATTTCGCCGGATGAGCCGTTTCTGCGACGATGAGTGGCACATCCGTATGTGTGTACTGGTAGTCGAATGCCACCTTCATCCCCACGGCGGTGTGCGGGTCTATGGTTGCGCCATATCCCGTGTATACCGTGCGAATCGTACGGATGACTTCTTCGTCGGTTGCCGAGCCAGAACAGAATCCGTCCAAGGATTGGCTTTTGTCGCTCATCACGAATCTTCCTATGAGCTGAAGCGTATCCAAGAGAAGCCGGAGACGGTATGCATCGCGATCGACACAGTCGAACATGAGCCGTTCGAAGTTCGATGCCGAGGCGATATCCATCGACGGGCTGGAGGTGATCTTCACATCATCTCCCGCACGTATGCGGTAGAAACCATAACGGAAGAATTCGTGCAACACGTCGTTTTCATTCGTTGCAACGATGATATTCCTTATCGGGAATCCCATCCGCTTGGCAATGTACGCCGACAATGCATTGCCGAAGTTGCCCGAAGGCACCGACACGTCAATCACGTCTCCCGGTTTCTTGGTCGCTTGCAATGAAGCATATGCCCAATACACCACCTGTGCCGCGATGCGGGCCCAATTGATCGAGTTTACGGCACCGATCCGATGCTTCTCCTTGAAGCAGGCATCAGCATTCACTGCCTTCACTATCGCTTGGCAGTCATCGAAGTTTCCGTCTACCACGAGGTTGTGGATTGATGGATCGTTCAAGCTGTACATCTGCTGCTGTTGGAACCTGCTCATACGGCCATACGGAGAGAGCATGAAGACTTGCATGCCTTCTCTCCCCCTGTACGCATATTCAGCGGCCGAACCCGTATCGCCAGACGTTGCGCCGAGAATATTGAGCTTCTCGTCCTTCTCGCGCAGCACGTACTCCATCAAGCGGCCGAGCAATTGCAATGCCTGATCTTTGAATGAAAGCGTAGGACCATTCGAAAGGGCAAGCAACGCAAGGTCTTCGTCCAACCACTTGAGATGTGGAGCCATATTTGGTGTATAGGTTCTTGCAATGATCTTGTTCAGCTCAACCGTGGGGATATCGTCGATGAAATCCGCAAGGATGATCTGTGCGGCCTGGGTGTAATTCAGGCCACGCATAGTATCTATCGTGCCCTCATGGTATTGCGGGTATTCTTCAGGAACGAACAGTCCGCCGTCAGGCGCGAGGCCTGCGAGCAGAACATCCTTGAAACTTTGGGGCGGCGTAAGGCCGCGAGTCGATACATATCGCATAATCCATACTCCTCAAGTCATTTCAGGAACGCGGGATCGCGTTCCTGTACATCCATGCGGATAGTACCTAACTTTTTCAACTCACACAAGCCAGCGAGGCGAGGCCTTGATATCGAGGCCTCGCCTCGCTGAGTTCAAAGACCGCATCAAGATCTGGTAAGTATATACATATATGTACGCTTAGGCTAAAGCCAATCAATCGGGCTTTTGCCGTGGGCGGTGAGATAATCGTTTGCCTGGCTGAAGTGCTTGCAACCGAAGAAGCCGGAATGTGCTGAAAGGGGCGAGGGGTGCGAAGCTTCAAGAACAAGATGCTTCGAGCGGTCTATGTGCGCTCCCTTAGTGCGGGCGTAGTTTCCCCACAGCATGAAGACAAGATGTTCGCGCTTCTCGGAGAGCGCGCGGATCACCGCATCGGTAAATATTTCCCACCCGCGACCCTGATGCGAGCCGGCGGCGTGCGCACGAACGGTAAGCGTTGCGTTGAGGAGAAGGACGCCCTGCTTCGCCCATCGCGTCAAATCTCCATCGGTGTGTACGAGCGCCTGTCTGCCAGCAGGCAGAGCTTGTCCGAGGTCAGTTTCGATTTCTTTGAAGATATTCTGGAGCGATGGCGGGACTCGGACATCTTCTTGCACTGCAAAGGCGAGGCCATTCGCTTGTCCGGCGCCGTGATACGGGTCTTGTCCGAGAATAACGACCTTCACAGCATCAAACGGACAAAGATCAAAAGTGCGGAAGATATTTTTCGGCGCCGGATAAACGATAGTTTCTTTGTATTCCTTCTTTACGAAGGCAGTGAGCTCAGTGAAATAGGGTTGCGAAAATGTGTCTCTCAATTCCCTTTTCCATGACGACTCGATAACAACGTTCATTTCTGCTGCTCGCGATGGAGTTCGAGGAGTTTCTTCCCCGCATGTTCACGGTAGGGGCAATATTCACACCGCTCTCCGCTCGCAGGAATATGATCAGATATGAGGCATGCTTTCAATTTCTGTAAGGCTCCAAATATCCATGCGTCATCGCCATCATATGGGAGAATGGTAATATCAAATTCCAGTTTGCCGTCAAAGGCTTCTTTGTCATTTCGGCCGTTCGCGTAGACGAAATAAGCGGTTGGTGAGACGGTAAAGCCATTTTGCCGGAAGAGCCATTGATAAATCTCGACTTGCCGCTTGTATTGGATCTTCCACTCGTCATCGAGCGTTATCTCCTTCTTCCCGGCGGTGGCTTTGTAGTCAACGATATGGAGTTCGCCAGCCGAGTTCACCCACACATCGTCGATGCCGCCACGGAGAGCGATATTCGTCTCAGGATCGTGGTACTTGATGCCGCGCCGCAGCGCATCGCGCCATTCTTCAAGCCGTTCGTGCGCATACGGGATCGCGTCGATGCCGTAACGCTTCATGAGCGGATGCGCCTCGCCTTTCGCGCGGCGGACATCAAACTCCCGCTTGAAGAGCACGTCGACCGCGTTATTGAGGGTGAAAGGCGGCGTGTCAGGCCGGCCGATGCCGTGACGTGCTTCTATCCAGAAGCAGCGCGGGCATTCGAGAAACCGATCAAGCTTCGACCGAGAGATAGTATACGGTTCGTTTGAAGCAGGATCGAATCTCACTCGCACCCCTTTCAGTTTGTATCCGGCGAAGGGCATGATTAGTCGGTCGTGGTGAAGTGCGCGATGGCCGGACGGCTTGTCATGAAGTCGATATAGACACTGTCACTTGAGAGATCGAAAACGTTGTCGCCGTCATCACGATACAGTTCCACTGCATAGGTGAGTCCCGGTTCGGTTGCACGAAGGAGAGAGACGGTGAATTGGCTCCGCGGACCTGTTGCGCGAGCCGCACCAAGCACATTGCCGAGCATGTCGCCATTCATCTCGCGGACCGCAATCCAGACTCCCGGCGGCGGTACGGTAACCGACTCAATAGCGACAGCAGATCCCGCCGGCTGATTGGCAACGGAAACGGCCCCGCTCTCAGAGGATTGCTGCGATTCGTTTGCTGATATGTTCTGAGGAAGTTGAGAAAACAGCGAGAAAGATGTCCCGTCAAGGAACCATGCCCCCGCAAGAAGCATGCCGAGCATAGTACCGGCGACAAACGAGTATAGGGAGAAGCTCTTTGTCATACCGACATACTACTATGAACAATGTCTGGAAGCGACAAGAGCCCGTCTGCCTCAGCAAGGAGCTCCCCGACCCGCTCCGGCGAGAGATGCAGCAGGTCGAGCTTCCTCCGATCCTTCAGGATCTCATCTACCGCAATGACGCCAGCATCAACTAAGAGATGTTTCTCCGCTCCCGATATCCCAGTCAAGGTTGTTATGGGATACACTTTCGCACGGCTCATACGGATGAGGAGTGATTCGTGATGCGGGTACCCCCATCCGAGGAGCTCAACGCCGGCGCACTCGGCGTACGCGATCGCTTCAGAAGTGAATTTCGTATTCGTGATCAGGATGCCGCGGTCGATCGGACATGCGCGACTATCTGATGCGCACGAGAAAATATCGTCGAACCGGCTCTTCACATACAGCGCGACCTTGAGGTCAGTCTTATAATTCGGATCGTTATGGTACTTGAGTTCAGCCGCAAGGAACATGTTTTGCTCGGGATGCGATGCATAAAAATCAACTTCGTGTGTTACGCATGCTCCGCGCATCATCTTGCGGGTCTCAACCTGCCACCCTTCGGCCCGATAGAGATGAGAGATGAAATCTTCGAAAGGGTGTCCTGACGGCCCGAACTCAAGAAGCGCGCGGCGGAGCAGGTAACGGGCGGCAACCGGACGTGCCTCTTTGCGCAGGAGGGTGAAAGCGCGGCGATAGATCTCTCGAGAGGACGTACCCGGGACAATGGTCGCAGCGACCGCTTCAGTGATGCGCTCGGCGGTGTGCTGACCGGCACCTGCTTGCTCAAGCGAGATGGTGAGTCGCATTGGGTTGAATGGCTGGTGCGATCCGTCACCGGTAACGATGTCGGGTGTCGGTATCATGGCGTCGTTGTCGCGACACGCTCATTCACGCTCACATCGATGGGGAGATGCGCCGGCGCCTCGATGCTTGTCGTGAATGGAAGAATGGCCACTCGCTTTAGGCAGACGCCAGTCGTATCGGGCATCGAGAGCGCTACCACGATGCGTTCGGTGCTTGAAGCGTTTCCCGCAAGAGTTGCTGTTGCGGTAATTGAGGCGCAGGCATCTGGCGCGCGCACTGTCCCGGTAATCGTGTGGACACCCTTCTTGAAGCTGTCGCTCAGTCTGACTTCTGGCATCAATGCTGTTGTGGTCTCAGGAGAGCGTGTGAGCGGGACCTCGTGCGTATGTGGCACCAAGAAGATAAAGCTCGCGAGGATAATGATGGCGATAATAGTCGCAGCAGCCCAAAGACGCGAAGAATTCATGCTTCTATCATACCACCACCTATTAATTCAGCATTTCGATAAAAGACGATCGATTGACCGGGCGCCGGAGGCTCAGGGAGAGCGTCTGCGCTCTTGAATACATCTCCCTCGATTCTTCCGCGCACCCGAGGCCCGCGATAGCGATATTGCGCATGCGTTGCAGCGCGAGTGTCAGCCAACCAATTTGGTGCCGTGAACGAGATGGAAGTACCGATTGTCTGCGATACGCGCTTCTTCCCTACCACAAGCTCATTTTTTGCAATATCCTTTGCGAGGACGAACCACGGACCGGGCTCGATCGCATCGTGAAGCGTAACGCGCTCGCCGAGCGTGACAGGGAGCGCTCCTTCGTGTTCCCCGACCACCGTTCCCACTTCGTTCAATGCGCGTCCAGGAGCTATCTCGAACTCATCACGCAAGAATTCATCGAGGGAAATATCCCCAAGGAAGCATACGCCCTGACTGTCTCGTTTGCGGGCAACCGGCAGATTGAATCGCTCTGCAAGGGTGCGCACCTCGCCCTTTGCCATCTCAGCAACCGGGAAGATCGTTGCTTCGAGGATCGCGCGCGGCACTGCCCAGAGGAAATAACTCTGATCCTTCTCGCCGCTCCGATAATGTCCGGTCGCAATCGCATCGGCTCCTGCAGATTTTGCGAAACGGTAGAATGCGCCGAACTTCACCTCCCGATTGCACATCACATCCGGGTTCGGCGTCCGCCCCGCGCCATATTCAGCAAGAAGATAGTCGATAACGCCCGCCTTGTATTCGGCGCTCGCGTCAAGCGTATGGAACGGGATATGAAGCCGCGCGGCAACGCGCATCGCATCTCTCCGGTCTGCCGCCCAGGTGCAGGGCATCCCGGACGGATACCATCCCTTGATAAACACGCCGGTTACCTCTGCGCCCGCGCGCTTGAGCAATGCCGCCGACACTGCCGAATCAACGCCTCCCGACAGTCCGACAAATATCTTCTTCCCTTTCAGATCCATTCCCCTAGCTTACTACCAATGCATCAGTAAAGATATTTCTTGAGATTGGCTTGGTGCTCGGTGTAGGTTGCTGCGTAGTGCATCAGGCCGTCGTTGCCGGTGAGATAGTAGAGGTACTTTGTCGCTGTAGAACTTGCGGCTGCTTGGAGCGCATCGAGTCCCGGGTTGCCGATCGGTCCCGGCGGGAGCCCTCGATGCGCGTAAGTGTTGTAGGGCGAATCGACTTTCAGATCCTTTGGAGAAGGAGAATAGGTACTGCGGTTGAAGATGTAGCCGAACACCGCATCGACCTGGAGCGGCATGTTGCGCGCAAGACGGTTCCAGAGGATACCTGCCACGATGCGGCGATCAGCGGCGGTGCTTGCCTCCTTCTCGACAAGCGAAGCCATAGTAACAATCTCTGAGAGCGAATGTCCCGATCGGCGTATGTCATCTTGGATCGTTGTGATTTTCTTCTCGAAGTTGTCTCGGAGCGCGTTCCGTATACCGGGAGCGTCAGTCGATAGCGAGAAGAGATAGGTGTCGGGGAATAAATACCCTTCGTCAGCATTCGCGAGCGCTATGAACTCTTCTTGCGTGACGGTCGGGATGAGTTCATTAATCTGTGCCGCCATCTCGCGTACGGTACTTCCCTCAATGAAGGTGATGCGTGCAGGCGGCACGCCATAGTCGCCGACAATCATCCGGCGAGCAACGACAAAAGCGTTTTCCGCTGCAGTGAAGCGATACGCCCCTGCTTGGATGCCGCGCCCCTCGCCAAAGAAAGTAACGATATATTTAAAGGAAGCCGCGTGCGTAATGATATGTTCCGCACGCAGTTTCTCGGCGATGCTGGTGAGCGATTCTCCGCGGGCGATCGTGAGAGTCGTCCCGGGGACAAAAGAGAGCGGCGGCGCAGCGACATACGCATAGCCGAGAATGAGCAGGAGACTGATACCGAAGAGTCTCGTATACATCAAACAGGCAGATTATGAGGCGCTTCAGCGGTCGAAGAAGCGACCCGATCAAGACTTGGCGACTCGATAGCGCGCGAAGGGATATGGAATACGGTCGCCAGCTCTTCAGTGCTCATGACCATCGTGTCGTCCGGGTGCAATCCGCCCTCGAAGAAGGGATCATAGAAGAACTGTCGGCGGCGATAGGCCTCGACGAGCTCTTTGCGGAAGTGCTCCTTCCGTTTCTCGACGCCGATTTCCCACGGATAATCGTCAAAGGTCTTCATCCACTTCAACGAGTTAATACCGTTCCACCCTTCGGTGCTGAAGGGTTTAAAGAGACCGATGAGGTGCGCGATCGTAACGGGAACGAAATCGTTCGTTCGTCCGATATATATGCCGCGCGCGCCGACATCGAAAGCGAGTTTCGAGACGTTGCGCTCGATGGCCGCCATTTTTTCTGCTTGGCCTTTTGTCGGGTTCGGGAACCCTTCGGTTTCGCGCATCTCTCCAGTGAAGACATCCCGATACTGCACCTTGTTGACAGTCTGGGCGCGGATGTGCTGAACGAGATTCTCCCCCTCATCCTTCCAGGTATACGGTTTGCCCTGCTCATTGAGCCTGCGGTATCGCTCGCCCTTGTGAACGCGGATGACAAACTGGAGCCAGACATATTCGCCCTTCCCGATTGAGGCCATGAATTCGATGAGGTTTGCAAGCGGGTCGATCTGTTCCGGCTCTTTCTGCACCTGATCAAGCCCGTACTCGACATAGGTCTTTATCGGGAGCGGTGCCGCCGCCGTGTGCGTGAAGTCGCATCCCCACATGCTCCAACCTTCAGAAGGGATCGGGATAGTGCGCGTATAGTCAGGCACCTCGACCAGCTGTACTCCCGGATATTGCGCATACATCTGCGACTCGACAATTCGCCTGAAGCTCGCGCGCGTCCAGATGAAGAAATGAACGCGTCCTTCAAACGAAGCGATCTCAAGCGACCAGAAGGGGCGGATACCGCCCAAGAAACGCGCCCACCACGTCGCCTCTCCCCCGGAGAGGTGGATGCCGGAGAGGAACGTCTCCATAGCGAGCGGCGTCTTTACCAGATTGCGCGGGGGCTTTATCTCAAGAAGGAGATATTCATGGGAAGCGATAAACTCAGAACGTTTCAGGATGTACCACATCGTGTATGCGCCGCCGACACAGAGGACCGCTAACCACAGCGGGGCAAGAAAGAGAGCCATGGAAAACGCCAGAGAGACCTCATAAGGCATGAAGAGATACGAGAGTACAATGAGTACAATGCCGAGTATGAAAAGCGGCCACGCTTCGAATCGAAGACCGATCTTATTCGTGATTGCCTTTTGAGCTCCTTCAAGCTCGTGTAAGAACGGGACCATGATGTTCAGTATAGCAAAACAAACAGAGACACTCGCCTTCGAGCGAGCGTCTCTGTTTATAGGAGAGGTTATACGGCAGCGTAGCGGCCATCCTTCATCCTCTTGAAATATCGGGCGTCATTCAGGTTTACGAGGATCGTATTATCCTTCACGAAGCGCGCCTCCTTCACCTGCTTGATGACCGCATCTTTCGTCAGAGGACCGGATTTCTCGATAACATCCTTGATGATGTCGCGCACTACGCCTGGCTTGTAACCCCATTCGGCGAGCGCATAGAGCCCCCGACCGACAAGCACGAATCGCGAGTCCTTGATCAACTCATTGTGCGTTGTCGCGACATGAGCTTTCTTGGTGAAGACATTGCTGATAGCTTTTGCGACTTCTGAGAAGTGCATCGGCGAACCGTGGCGCTTGATAGCGAGGTAGGCATAATCGCGGATCCCTTTGATCCTGATCGCCGGCGAGGTAACCCGACCCCACTCAGCGAGCGGATTGCTGCCGATATGCTTTGAGAGCGAGAGCCAGCGCTTCAATACTTCCTCATTCTTGTACGCATCATTCACTTCTTTAAGCTCATCAAGGAACCGATCGAGGAGCTCTCCCTCTGAAAGAACGTCATCATCAGGAAGCGAGGTGTAGAGCCGTGAGAGCGCGTTGTGGATGGCAGTGGCGGTCTTCATATCGACATGCCAGCGCGCCAAGAAGTCGTTTGTCTCGCGCTCGCGGAAGAATGAGGAATCGAGAACGAGCAAGAAGCGGAAACGGTTGCGGCTCTTCTCATCTTTGCCGAGAGCCGAGAGCAGAGCGTCCTCGGGTACGATAGCCCCGAGCTTCTCGATGAATGTAGCAATTTCCTCGAATAGAGGTGCTGATTCTTTGAAGATCTTACTTGCACGTATAGAGTCAAGGCCAGCCGCCTCTATTTGGCGGACACGTTCACGAGTAATATGCGAGTGGTCGCCGATCGCTTCGAGCGTTTCTCGCTCAGGATTCGTCCCGAGACCGAAGCGGCGGACGAGCACCTCTCGGGCGCGCTCAGGCGCGGCGACAAGAAGACGCTTCACAAAGGTTGCGCTATCAAACGAAAAAGATGCTGCTGCAGAGGAGCGAGCGCCAGCTCGGCTGCCTTTCCCTGCTGATTTCTGTACCGTTTTCGTACTTCTTTTCATGTGGTGTATTTATATCAAACGCTTGATATATAGTCAATATTGCCGATTATACAACAAGATTCATGATCTTGTTGGGGACATAAATCACCCGCTCAGGACTCTTCCCGCCAAGCGCAGCGGTAACTGACGAGAGCTCGTATGAGGCGGCCAACGCCGCCTCTTGAGAAACATCGCGCGGGAGTGTCATGGAGCCGCGCCGTTTGCCGTTGACCTGCACCACGATCGTTTCATTGGCCGCCGCAACGATGGTCGCGAGAGGCCATGTCTGCTGATGTACGCTTCCTTCCCCGCCAAGCTTCTCCCAAAGATGTTCGGCGAGGTGCGGCGCGAACGGCGCGAGCATGATGACGAATTCCCTGAAGACATCCCTGCTGAGCAGAGGTGTCGTTTCAAATTCATTCAAGAGTGTCATGAGCGCCGCAATCCCCGTATTGAATTTGAACCGATCGCTATCTTCGGCTATCTTCATGTTCGTTCTGGCTACTGTCTGTTGAAGAGCCTCTGTCGAAGCGGCATCAGCGGCGACACGTTCGGAGGCGCGCACGATCCGATCAAGGAATTTGCGCATACTCGCGACCCCGTCAAGATTCCAGGGATAGTTCCCCGGCTCGTTATAGGGGCCGATGAAGGCGAGGTAGATACGCACCGCATCAGCGCCATACCTCCCGACGAACTCATCAGGGTTTATCACATTCCCTTTCGACTTGCTCATCTTCTGTCCGTCGGGACCCATGATGAGCCCCCGATTGAATCGCTCGATGAACGGTTCGTCGATCTGCACCAATGCCAGATCATGGAGCGCCTTGGTAAAAAATCGCGCATAGAGAAGGTGCATGGTGGTGTGTTCGCTGCCGCCCGAGTAGCGATCGACCGGCATCCACTTCTTCATCAGCGATTGATCGGAGAAATCGTGCGGATCCTTCGGGTCGAGGTACCGCAAGAAGTACCATGATGAATCAACGAACGTATCGAGCGTATCGTATTCGGGCGTCCATCCCTCGCCGAATATTTTCGTAACGCGCTCTCGCAATTCTTTTGATGATGCGAGCGGTGATTTGCCAGTCGGGGTGAAATCAACATCAGCCGGCAGGAGCCACGGCAAGTGCTCGGCAGGGATCATATGCGGCTTCCCTTCTGGGTCGTACACAATCGGTATGGGGCAACCCCAATATCGCTGACGGCTCACGAGCCAGTCGCGCAAACGATACTGGGTTGTCTTCTGTCCGCCTATGCTTGCGATTTCATCCCATTCTGCGAATGTAGTTTCGACTATCGGCAGATTGAACTTCACGGCAAAATCATGGTCGCGCTCGTCGTGCGCGGGGACGGCCATGACGGCACCGGTGCCGTAGGAGGCGAGTACGTAGTCGGCGATGTAGACAGGGATTTTTTCTTTCGTTGCCGGGTTAATCGCCATAATACCTTCGAGCAGTACACCTGTCTTCTCTTTATTCTCGCTCCGCTCGCGCTCGGTCTTGCGTTTGGTTGCCGTGATATATCCCTCGGCCTCGCTCTTGTTTGATACATGAGATAGAAGCTGTGCGACGAGAGCGTGTTCAGGCGCAAGCACGACATAGGTTGCGCCGAAAATAGTGTCGGGACGAGTCGTGAACACCTTGATTGATTCCAAGGTCGAACCTTGGAAATCGAGTGCGAGGTCGAACTTTAGGTACGCGCCTTCAGACTTGCCGATCCAGGCGCGTTGCGCCTCCTTGATCTCTTCGCGCCACGGGAGCGTGTCGAGACCGGCGATAAGCCGATCGGCATAATCGGTGATCTTGAGGAACCATTGCGTGAGCCGCTTCTCCTCGACCGTCGTGCCGCAACGCTCGCAGCACCCGTCGATGACCTGCTCGTTGGCGAGGACGGTCTGATCCTTAGGACACCACTTTACCGCCGCCTCGCGGCGCTCCGCGAGATCATGCTCAAAGAGCTTGGTGAAGAGCCACTGCGTCCACTGGTAGTAGCTCGGGTCGCATGTAATCACCTCCTTCGACCAATCAAACGAGGCGCCCATCGAGGAGAGCTGGGCGCGCATCCGCTCGATATTCTTATACGTCCACTCCTTAGGGTCGACCCCATGCTTGATCGCCGCGTTTTCAGCCGGCAAGCCGAAGGCGTCAAACCCGATCGGGAAGAGGACGTTCTTGCCGCGCGCGCGCAGGAGGCGCGCGTAGATGTCGGTTACCGCGAAGGCGTACCAATGCCCGCTATGGAGATCGCCCGAGGGATACGGGAACTCGACGAGCAGATAGTACGGCTCCTTTGATTCATCCGTCAGATCAGTGTGATAGAGATCGAGCGTCGCCCATTTCTCTTGCGCCTTCTTTTCTATCGCCTGATGATTGTAGGACATCGTGAGAGCTAATCGCGGAATCGACGCCAGCCGATGTAGAGAAGAGCGACAAGACCGATAGTCGCGATAGCAAGACGGAGCCAGTTCCCTGCAGTACCCCAATACTCGGCCGAGCCGATGACGAGTGCAATGACGCCGCCATAGGAGAGACCAGTCGAGACAATCGAGGATCCGATTGGCATGAAGCCCGCAACCAGAGCGACGAGACCGAGCGCGATCATGAGGAGGAATGCGTAGAGCGCATGCTGATCAGACGCTTCTTGATACGGCTTCTGGCACTTCGCATACATGTCGCAATAGCCGGTCATTTTGGGTGATGACGGATCGGCATAAGCCGGAACAGGAGCGTACGCTGTCCACTCGCCTCCCTGCGCATCGCAGGTTGCCGCATCGGTCGGTGAGACGTTCACGCGCGGACAGAAATCGTCATAGACCGGAGCTGGGAACGCGAGCGCGAGCACGACTGAGAAAAATACATTAAGGATAACGACAATGCCGATCATGAGCGCCCAACGGACGAACTTAGGGTGATTCTGCACAGGTGTTTGTATTGTTTCCATAGAGGTGCATTATACCACAAGAACAACCCCTCGCGTACTTGAAGTACGCGAGGGGTTGTTCACTAACCAGCTAATTCCCCTGCTTGTAACTTGCCAGGGAAGTCAGACTTCCCTGGCTTGCTCCTCGTTCTGCTAAATTCCAACAGCGATCCATTTTGCAGGTGTTCTATCTTGGCAATGACCCGCTGTATCGCCTATCCAATAACTAAAGTTTGAAGTAGTGAAACTAGGAACAGTAAATACTCCGTCAATGTAATTAAGCGTACCTGTTATACTGAAAACGCTGTTATTAAATGGCATCGGAAAAGTAATGGTAGACGCGCATCCATTACCTGCCGGTATAGAACCCCACTGCATAACGAGACCTCCAGGCATAACTACATAACCATTTGCAGTGAGTGACATTTGACCTCCTGTTCCGATAGGAGTCCCCAAAGACACACAAGCAAGCAGTGCAACATTGCGAGGACGAGTTTCAATACCGCCTGCCGAATTTGTTACGACTAAACCCTGGTCATATCCAGTATTTTGTACATTTGCATAGTATGTGCCTCCAGATGGACCGCCTAGAGACGATTGAGATGGAACGCCATGGCTATGACTCTTAAACATATCGGCTTGCCAGCTTCCAAGGGTACGTCCAACATCAACACCTCTCCCACTATCTAGACCACGAACAAACTCTCCTCGCAGATCTGGCGTTCCGTTTGTTCCGTCAGCAGGGATCCATCCAGAGGGGCAGGTGCTAGCTTTGAAATATGCGATGGCTCCCGCTGAAGTAGCCGATCCGCCAGTGCCTCCGCTCGGCGCGAGCCAACTAGCCTTCCCCGTGCCGTTCGTCGTGAGGACGTAGCCGGCAGGAGCGGTACTCGCGATCTGGAACGTGGATGCGGCGATAAGGTTCCAACCGGAGATTGCTCCCGTAGAAGTGAAGTTGCCAGACTTTGCCTGCGCCGTGCCGCTCGTGTTGATAGGCGCTGAGGCGTTCCCGTCAGGGGGGGGTAGTTTCGGTACGGTCCAGGCATAGACCGAGGAGATGCCGAAGAGGAGGACGAGGGCCGTGGTGAGCGCTGAGATATTGAAGGCTTGAGAGAGTTTGGTGAGCATGGTGAGTATTGGCGAATATGCGTACAGTATACTCTCGGAACAGGTCTTGATATGCGTTTAGGTGTGGATAACATAACTTGCCAGGGAAGTCAGACTTCCCTGGCAAGTTATGCGTGCAAGAAGACGATTACATCGCCATCTTGGACAATATATTCTTTGCCTTCGACACGGACGAGGCCTTTCTCTCTCGCGGCGGCATAGGAGCCGAGTTCGAGAAGCTTGTCCCACTCGATCACTTCGGCGCGGATAAACTTGTCTTTGAAATCATTGTGAATCGCGGCGCCCGCGACTGGCGCAGTGCTCTCGCGCAGTATCGTCCATGCGCGCGTTTCTTGGATACCAGTGGTGAAGAATGAGATAAGCCCGAGCGTGTCATACGCGCCCTGGATAAGGTCGGCAAGACCATCCCCGCTCACACCGAGCTCCTGGCGGAAGCTGTCGCGGTCGGTATCGGCGACATCATTGAGCTCCCGTTCGGTCGCCGCATCGACAAAGACATAGCGCGAGCCGAGTGTCTCAATAAGCTCATAGGCGCGCTCGGCGCGGCCATCATTCACTTCATCGAGATTGTGGCCGCCGCTCTTCTTGTTGAGCGCATAGAGGATCGGCTTCATCGTAAGGAGATTCAAGCTCTGGACGAGCTTCTTCTCATCCGCAGTGAGCCCCGCATGCAGTGCGAGCTTCCCCGCCATGAATGCCTGCTCGATCTTCGCTAGCGCGGCATCTTCGGCCGCCGCGTCCTTCGATCCGGTCTTGATATCGCGCACGAGCTTGTCGCGGCGCTTCCTGACCTGCTCGCCATCGGCAAGGGCGAGTTCCATGTTGATGATCTCGATATCCTTATACGGCTCGACTGCGCCCTCGACATGATGCACGTCCGTATCGTCAAAAAAGCGGACGACCTGAAGGATCGCATCAGTCTCGCGAATGTTTGCAAGAAATTGGTTGCCGAGCCCTTCGCCCTCGGCCGCACCCTTCACGAGCCCCGCAATATCGACAAACTCGATTGCTGCGGGAATGATTGTGGCCGTCCCCGAGAACTGCGCGAGTGCGCCGAGCCGTGCATCGGGTACGCCGACCACGCCGACCGAAGGGTCGATGGTACAGAAGGGATAATTCTCTGCCGGCACGCTCGCCTTGGTGAGCGCATTAAAAAGCGTGGACTTCCCCACGTTCGGCAGGCCGACGATCCCTATCTTCAACATCTCTCTAACCTATCGCGCTTTGTACTAAAAAGGAAGAGGTTATGCGCGCGGACGAACGAGAGATCGGGCGTAGTGGAGGAGCGCATAGAATATGGCGGTCGCAACGACAAAGAAGAAGATCATGCCGCCGAAGGAGAGCGGTGGGAGAAGGTCGAAGGTGAGATAGGCGAGGAACCACCACGCAGTGAAGGCGAGCGCCGACCCGAGCGCGAAGGAGATCCGCTTGCGTGAGAGCGCCCATGAGACGTAGATGATAAGGAGCGAGATCAGCATAAGCGTCCAATAAGCAACCACAAAGACCGGCTGTACGGGCGCCTGTATGGCATACGCGACAACGACGAGCGCGAACGAGGCAAGGAGAAGGAGCGTCATGCCCCAGCGGAGCCCGCGTGCAAGAGCATCGAGATGTGCGCGCTCCGCGCGATCGATCCGTCCGTCATGCATCGCTTTGAAGTAGGCGAGCTCGCCCCACACGACCATGCAGGCGCCGATACCAGCGCCAAGACCCTGGCAGAAGAGGACGAATGAGACGAGTGCCGTCATCGTTGCATGAGCGCGGCAAGCTCGGCGCGATATTTCTTCATCACCTCCATCGCCGCTTTCGTCTCGCCTTCCCCGCCCTTCTTGCGGCGCTCGATCTCGTCGCCGATCTTCTTAAAGAGTTCCGGTTTCTTCGAGACAAGCGCGGTCATCTGCTCGCGCTGCGACTCGGGCAGGTCTTTAAGCTTCCACTTTGCGTATTGACTGAGGAGGAATCCTTGGACGGACATACGTTATTGCAGGGTTGGCCGTTGGATGATGCCGCGAATGGTGCGCGTCGTGAAATAAAGTGAGAGGAGTGAAAGGAGTGAAAGAGCCTCGATTGAAGCAAATGATGAGTCAAAGATGCTGAGTCCTGCGCGGTAATGATCTACCGCAGAGGTGCCGAAGATGAGCGTTCCTACGATGGCGATGAGCGCGTTGAACCAATGGATGCCGAATTGCGCCGGATTCGTGATCCCTGCGGTGATTACCAGTATGATCGCGGCGATGACCGCATTCGTGGTCGAGAGGGGCAGGTCGGCACCGATCGATTCGGCGACGACAAGAACAAGCGCAGAGACAAGGAAGAGGACGCGCACTTCGTCTCCATGATAGTGGGCGGTTTTCCGGCGGCGCGGTACCATCTCTCCATCGCTAACATTATCGTATGACATATCTGTAGTATACGCCTTCTGCGAATTCTGCAACTCTTAGATAAGGATAGTCGCCTGGTTATGCGAGACCTCGGCGATGCTGTCGTTCGGGACGCTGAAACTCAGCGATTCTCCGCTTGGCGTCTTCACGCGCGCTTGCCCCTGACCGAGCCGCGAGATAAACGCCTCATGGTCTGCCAAGATTTCGAAGACACCCTCGATGCCCGGGAGCGTGATAGATATCGCTTCTCCCTCGAAGAGGTGTTCGCCTACTTTTGCGATCGTGAGATGAAATGCTTTCGCCATGGAGATGATTATCCGACCTGATCGATACTGCCCTTCATATAGAACGCTTGTTCTGGCTTGTCGTCGTGCCTGCCCTCGACGATCTCCTTGAAGCCGCGAACGGTTTCTTCTCGTGAGACGTACTGGCCGGCAATGCCGGTGAATGGCTCGCCGACGAAGAACGGCTGCGAGAGGAAGCGTTCGAGCTTGCGCGCCCGCGTGACCGAGAGACGATCCTCTTCGGAGAGCTCTTCGATACCGAGAATGTTGATGATGTCTTGCAGGTCCTTGTAACGCTGGAGGACGCGCTTCACCTCATTCGCGACACGGTAGTGCTCATCGCCGACAATCTCTGGCGTGAGCGCCGCTGATGAAGATTCGAGCGGGTCGATTGCCGGATAAATACCCAAGCTAGCGAGCGCGCGGGAGAGCACCACGGTCCCATCGAGGTGCGCGAAGGTGGTTGCCGGAGCCGGGTCGGTCAGGTCGTCTGCCGGGACATACACGGCCTGCACGGACGTAATCGAACCCTTAGTGGTCGACGTGATGCGTTCCTGCAGTTTACCCATCTCTTCGGCAAGGGTCGGCTGATAGCCCACCGCGCTCGGCACGCGGCCAAGCAGGGATGACACTTCAGACCCCGCCTGGATGAAACGGAACACGTTGTCCATGAAGAAGAGAACGTCCTTGCCGCCTTCATCGCGGAAATATTCCGCCTGCGTGAGCCCCGTGAGCGCCACGCGTGCGCGCGCGCCTGGGACTTCGTTCATCTGCCCGAAGACGAGCGCAGTCTTCTCAAGCACGCCCGAATCCTTCATCTCATGATAGAGGTCGTTGCCTTCGCGCACGCGTTCGCCGACACCCGCGAAGACAGAGTACCCGCCGTGCTCGGTCGCCACATTGC
The DNA here is from genome assembly GCA_023264495.1 of bacterium. Lineage (GTDB taxonomy): Bacteria > Patescibacteriota > Minisyncoccia > Phycocordibacterales > Phycocordibacteraceae > C7867-001. Next base: position 50,117 of record JAHFMM010000002.1, read on the forward strand.
GGATGAGCTCCTGGATGAGCACCGTCTTCCCCACTCCAGCGCCGCCGAAGAGCCCGACCTTGCCTCCCTTGAGGAAGGGGATCATGAGATCGATCGCCTTGATGCCCGTCTCGAAAACTTCGGCCTTGGTCGTCTGCTCGTCAAAGCCGGGCGGCGCGCGATGGATCGGGAGCCGAGCGGTCGCCGGAGCAAGCGGCTCCTTGCCATCGACCGGCTCGCCGAGCACGTTGAAGAGGCGTCCGAGCGTTGCGGCGCCGACCGGGACTGAGATCGGCGCGCCGGTCGCTTGCGCCTCCTCGCCGCGCGCAAGCCCTGCGGTCTCGCTCATGGCGATCGCACGGACGCGATCAAGCCCTAAGTGTGAGGCAACTTCGAGCACGATGCGCCCGTGCGCGCCTGTCTTCTCGATGACGAGCGCATCACCGATAGCCGGCTGCGCGGCGCCGTCCCCGCTCTTGAAATGAACGTCGACGACCGGCCCTATAATCTCTGTAATGGTTCCATTCATAGTATTGATACTTATGTTGCTAATGCCTCGCGGCCGCCGATAATCTCGGACACTTCGCGAGTGATGTTCGCCTGCCGTATCCTGTTGAAAAGGCGGGTCAGGTCGTGCGCCACCTCCTTTGACTTGTCGCTTGCGTTTTTCATCGCAACCATGCGCGCCGAATGTTCCGAGGCCTTAGCCTCAAGGAGCATGTGATAGAGCGCCACAGTGATGAGCCGCGGGATAAGCGCATCGAGCACGTCGCTATCGGACGGTTCGATCTCGTAGGCCGCGGGAGCTTCGAGTGCATATGCGTGACTCCACTTCCCTTTCGCCGGCACAATATCGGAAACGATACCCTGCAATTCCGAGAGCGAGAGCGGCAGGAGCTCGCGCACCATCGGCACCTGCTCGAAGGTCGATTTGAAATTGCTGTAGACCGCTACCACGCGATCGTAGTTACCGCGCATGAAGTCGTCGGTGATGTCCTGCGAGAGTTCTGCAAGCGTGGTGAGAGAAATATCATCGCTCTTGTTCTCAAACGAACGAGTGATCTGATATCCGCGCCGTCTGAAATGCTCCTCGCCCTTTCGTCCGTAGGCATACACCGAAACATCAGAAACGAGATGTCCCTTGACTGCCTCGCCCGCCCGCTTCAGTACGCCGCTGTTCAATCCGCCTGCGAGACCCTTATCGCTCGTAATCAGCACGAGGGCTACTCTCGATCCGGCGCGGCGCCGCGAGAGCGGGTGGCGCCGTACCGCCTCGGTGCCTGCGAGACGGGTGAGTATCGCGAGCGCCGCCCGCGCGTACGAGCGGCCAGCAAGAGCGGTTGCCTGCGTCTTGCGCATCTTCACCGCCGAGACGGCCTCCATCGCCCGCGTTACTTTGTTGGTGCGGTTCGTCGAGGCGATCTTGGTTTTAATATCCTTCAACGCCATAGGTTATGCGCTTTGATGCGCCACGAAGGCGTCAAGCTTCTCGCGAAGCGTCTTTTCGGTTTCCTCGCGGATCTCCTTCGATTCTCTGATAGCGGTGAGTATGCCGCCTGCCTCGCGCGAGAGATATGCGCGCAGCTTCTCTTCGGCAATTCCGATCTGCGCCGGAGCGATAGTGTCAAGATAACCGTTTGTCGCGGCGAAGATGACCGCCGCCTCCATCTCGAACGAGAGCGGTACGCCGCGGCCCTGATTCAGGACTTCAGTCATGCGGCGGCCGGTATCGATCCGCTTCTTGGTGTCCGCATCAAGGTCGGACGAGAACTGCATGAACGCCTCAAGCTCGCGGAACTGGGCGAGTTCGAGCTTGATCTTCCCCGAGACCTTTTTCATCGCTTTCGTCTGTGCCGAGCTTCCCACGCGCGAGACCGAGATGCCGACATTGATCGCCGGACGCTGACCTTTGTTAAAGAGGTTCGCTTCAAGATAGATCTGCCCGTCAGTAATCGAGATGACGTTTGTCGGGATATACGCGGACACATCGCCCTCCTGCGTCTCGATGATCGGCAATGCGGTGAGCGACCCGCCGCCCTTCTCCTTCGAGAGCTTCGCGGCGCGCTCAAGGAGGCGCGAATGCAAGTAGAAGATGTCGCCCGGGTATGCCTCGCGGCCCGGCGGACGGCGCAGGAGAAGCGACATCTGCCGATACGCCACCGCCTGTTTCGAGAGATCATCATAGATCACGAGCGCGTCCTTCCCCTGCTCCATGAAATATTCGCCGATCGTTGCTCCGGCGAACGGCGCGAGGAACTGGAGCGCGGCTGGTGCCGAAGCGGGTGCTGTCACTATGATCGAGTACTCCATCGCGCCGCGAGCCGCGAGCTCAGCGACGAGTTTCGCCGTCTTCGATTCCTTTTGGCCGATGGCGACATAAATGCAGATAGGGCGAGTCGCGTCCGGTTCATTCTTCTGATTGATGATGGTGTCGATGGCGATACTCGTCTTGCCAGTGCCGCGATCACCGATGATGAGCTCGCGCTGTCCGCGACCGATCGGGATCATCGCATCGATCGCCTTGATGCCGGTATGGAGCGGGACATTTACTGAAGAACGATCAATGACGCCATACGCTTGCCGTTCGATCGGGCGATCTTCTTTCGCTTTAGTCGGACCTTTGCCATCAACCGGTTCGCCGAGCGGGTTGACGACCCGCCCAAGGAGCGAATCGCCGACCGAGATCGAGAGCGGTTTCCCGAGCCGCCGCACCAGCATCCCCTCATGCACGCGGGTCGAGTCGCCAAGGATGACGGCGCGCACCCCGTCTTCTTCAAGATTGAGGATAAGACCGTAGATTGGCGACGTATCCTTAAGCGCGTCCTCGAGCGTCCGATCAAAGACCGCATCGAAGAGCACCATCTCAGACATCATCGCCTGCGCAAGCCCGTCAATCTCGGCGATACCGTCACCCGCGGCGCGCACGATGCCGGTCTCCAGGGACGCGCCGCCGCTCGTGGGATCCCACGCAGCGATTTCTTTCTCAATTCTCTCGATAATGCTCTGCATATGCTATGCGGTTACCTTCTGATAAATCTGGATGAGCGCCTGTTTCGCGCTACGGTCGATGAGCCGCCCTCGGCTCTGCGCGCGCCAGCCGCGGATGAGTGACGGGTTTATCTCTACCTGCTCTACCGCAATGCCCAGCGTCTTGGCATCTTTGAGGGCTGCCGGAACTTCCTTAGCCGAGGCAACTTCGAGACGCGGATGCAGAGCGTTCCGGCGCGCTGCAATCGTGCGCAGTTCGCGCACGATCTGCGGGAGCATCTTCATGCGTCCCATGCTCTTCAGGTGTCGTACGAGTTTCGTTACCGCGACATCAGCGACTGCCGTCTCTCCCGTGTCCGCAACCGCCTTGAGCAATCTCGTGTAAGAATCAATCATGATTGGTACGCAAGATCTTCTCGGCGGCAAGCGTTGCGATCCGCGCGATTTCCCCCTCGCTCTCTCGGAGCGACCTGGCCGCCTCCTCATGCGCGCGGTCTTCAGCATCGCGAGCGATGCGAACCGCCTGCGTCTCGGCCTCGGTGAGCATGCGCGTCTTGTCAGCTTGTGCAGAGCTCCGCGCGCGCTTGACGATATCTTCTGCTTCATGCTCGGCAGCGCTCAAAAGCTGCTGCGCTTCGGTACCGGCACGCGAGAGTTTCTCGGTCGATGCTTCGGCATCCGCGATGCCCTGAGCGATGACCCGCTCGCGTTCGCGCACCATCTTCAGCACCGGCTTATAGAGGAACCACGTGAGTGCAACGACGAGAAGCACGAAGTTTACCGTCTGCGCGATGAGCAGATGCCAGTCGATGCCGAAAGTGGTGAAAAGCGCGGTCATGCGGAGGTTAGGTGTACTTGATGATGAAGCCGATCACGAGTGCGAAGATCGCCAACGCCTCGGTAAAGGCGATGCCGATGAACATGTTGGTGATAATCTTGCCCGAGGCTTCAGGGTTCCGCCCCATCGCCTCAAGCGCTCCCGCGACGACGAGCCCGATGCCGATACCCGGACCAATAACGCCAAGACCTACGGCGAGCCCCATACCCAATAGACGTGCTGATTCGATATCCATGATTATTTTTTAATTACGTTACTAAAGACACCCTTCGTTCAGAATCATCGAGGAACTCTTCCTCGATCTTCTCAACTTCTTCGTCATGCAATTCTACCGCAATCTTGGTGAAAAAGAGAGTGAGGAGCGCGAAGATCGCCGCCTGGATGAACCCCACAAAGGTCTCAAACGCGAGAAACGGCACGGGTACGATAAACGGGACGAATAGCATGATGACGAGCACCAGCACTTTGCCGGCGAAGATATTCCCGAAGAGACGGAAGGAGAACGATACGAGGCGCACCAGCTCAGAAACGAATTCGATGAGCCCCACCATGAATGCGAGCGGTGATGAGAAGGTGATGAACTTTCCCGCATACTTCATCACGCCCAAGGTCGTGATACCGGCAATCTCGATGGCAAAGAAAGCAATCAGAGCGAGCGCGAGCGTCATATTGAGATCCGTTGCGCCCGGATAGAAGAACGGAACGACCTCTGTGACGCCCTTGACCTCTTCGACAATGCCGACCGAGGCGACGAATGGCAGAAGTCCGAACCAATTGATCGAGAGAATGAAGAGGAAGATCGTCATGATGAGCGGGAACATCCGATCAGCAAGATCCTCATTGCCCAGCGTCTCGCGGACGAGATTGTAAGGATACATGATGAGCAACTCGAGAACTGCCTGCGCACCAGTCGGCCTGAGCTTCAATGACCGTCCGACAATAAAAGCGCCTATGATGCATACGAGCGATACGACGATCGCCGTAACGAGCGTATTCGGAATCGGGACCGATCCGATATGAAAAAGCGCCAGAGGCGCCAGATGGATTGCTATCCCGCCATCGTGCATAATGCCTATTGTAGCAGATTGCCATAGTGTATGCTATATACGAGGCAGTGATTACTAATAATAGATACTGATTCATCATGGTAAATGCAGCATTGTCAAAACCTCTAACCCTCTCGCCCGAACTCGAGGCCGTTATCGGCGCTGGCCCGCTCCCGAGAACAGAGGTTGTGAAGAAACTTTGGGAATACATCAAGAAGCACGATCTCCAGAATCCGGCTAACAAGCGCAATATTCTTGCAGATGAAAAGCTTCGTGTTGTCTTCGGCAAAGATGAAGTAACGATGTTCGAGATGACGAAGCTCGTCTCAGCACACTTGAAGTAACACAGGGTGTCCTGTTTGCTCGCTATACGACCCGCCTCACGGCGGGTCGTATCATTTTTTCCCTCTATCACTGTGAACAATCGATTTACTGCTATACGAGCGTGATACATTGAGAAGAGTGGCGTTAGTCACGGGCAATATTTCAAACGATGGCAGAGCCAATCATTACCGTCAAAGATCTCAACTTCTACTACGACTATAAAACGCCGTTGCAGATGCTCGCACTCAAGAATGTCAATCTCGAGATTGATCGCGGACAGTATGTCGTCTTCTTCGGCCCCTCTGGCTGTGGCAAGACGACCCTCGTCTATCTTGTCTCGGGTATCACGACTGGAGACAATGGCACGGGCAAGATAACCGTCAACGGCCAGGATATCCTCGGCCTTTCTCGAGACGAGCTTTCGGTATTCCGCCAGACCGGTATCGGCATCATCTTCCAACAATTCAACCTGGTTCCCTCTCTGACCGTGCTCGACAACGTTGCGCTCCCGATGACCTTCATCGGCGTGCCGCAGGACAAGCGCCGAAAAGATGCGTATGAGATCTTGAAGCGCTTGAATATGGAAAAGTATGCCGACCGGTACCCGAGCGAACTCTCGGGAGGACAGCAGCAACGTGTCGGCATCGCACGCGCACTCGCCAACAACCCTCCTATCATCATCG
>JAHFMM010000014.1 GCA_023264495.1 bacterium
AGCGACTTCTGTATATCGTAGGGAAGACTGTGAAGGATGGTTATAATGATAAAAATAAAGACGTGAGTGGGAAACGAGACGCAAATGATCTACTCACCAAATATGACATTGAGGTCAACACGCAAATACTACAGCATCTCGAAGAAAAATATCCAGATATTTCTATCATCAGCGAAGAAGCTCAAAAAGTAAGTAGGGACTCAGAGTATGCGTTTGTGGTCGACCCGATCGATGGAACGAGGAACTTCGTAAGACATATCCCAATATTCTTCGTCGGGATAGGGTTGGTACAGAATAACAAACCAATATTTTCTATCACGTATAACCCGATTACGGACGAGATGTTTTCTGCCATTAAAGGCGAGGGAACTTATTGCAACGGAGAAAGAATCACAGTAAGCGACAGAACGCTTCATCTGTCGGATATTATTGTCAGAACATTGCCAGATAAGAGATTAGAGAAAGAAGTCGTTTCAAGAATCGTTGAAGAGGCTCACCAAGTAAAAAACAACATGTGTTGTCATGAAGAACTTTCTGGTGTCGCATGTAATAGATATGACGGATTTGTCTCAAAAGGATCATCACCTTGGGATTATTGTCACGGCTTACTCGTCGAAGAGGCGGGCGGACGAGTTACCAATTGGGAAGGAGGAGAGTTTGATATTACGCAAGATAACATCGTTGCCTCCAATGGGGTCATCCATGACGATCTCTTGCGAGCCGTGAAATAACTATAAAATTTGTGTTTACGCATATAGAATACCAGTGTACTATTTTAGTAGTATGACTGAAGGAAATCGAGAGAGAGGCCGGCGCATAACACCTTCATATGAGAGCTCTGCTGCATTGCGGCAAGCATGGGACGACAAACGGAATGGTGTTGGCGAAGGGACATATGCTCGTTCGGGATATCGAGAGATTCGAGAGCGAGAACATGAGATTGCCGAGATGGTCGGGCAGCCCGATGCAGCTCTCTTCAATGCGGGTATGGCGGCGCTCGCGACAGCAATTGAAGCGCAGGACCTGCATCCGGGGGATGTCATTCTCTGTGGAAATAATCTGTATAGCGAGACCAGAAAGCTTATTTCATCGTTTGTGTATCGCGGCGTGCGGATTGTGTATATCGACATGGGCGATAGCGAAGCTGTTGCTCAAGCAATCAAGAAAGAACATCCGCGACTTGTCATGCTTGAGTCGGTCGCAAACGCTGTAGATATGCGTGTCTGTAATATTGAGAAACTCGTAACGGTCGCTGAAGAGACTAATGCGCAGTACCATGCTGAGTTTACTGCGCCGGCACTTCTCGATAAATATCTTGCGACACGTGACTACCGAGAGAAGATTACTTTGAAAGAGCGGCAAGCATTCTTACAAGATATTGCTGATTTCAGAGAAGGTTCTAATCCGATAGTGTTTCGAGATTTTGTGAAGCAGCTTGTTCAAGCAGGTAATCTCAAGCGTTCAGAAGCCATTCGCGAGACGGCTCGCCTTGTTTCCTATATCACGCGTAATGAACGTGATGCGCTCTCAATCATCGTTGACAACACACTCTCGTCGCCTGTATTGCGTAATCCGCTTGATGAAGTCGGAGAGCATAAGGTGCCAGTTATTGTCGTTGAGAGCGGAACGAAACATTTCCAACTAGGGCGAGACCAGATAACACTCGGCCTTGCCTATACGAATGACAAGTCGGTTTTGGAGGAGATAAAGAAGAAGCGCACCGAGATGGGGACCTATCTCCAGCCAATAGCGGAAGCGTTACTTCCTGAAGATTTTACTACAAGAATGCAAGAGGTTGTGCGGCTCCAGGCAGCGCATGCGCTTGAGCTCGCCAAGCTCTTTGAGGAATTGCCGGGTGTGCGTGAAGTGAGTCATCCGAATTTAATCTCGCATGAAGACACTGAACTCTCCGAGTCGCTTGCTCCTGAGGGGCTTGTTACCGTCTTCTATTGCAAGGTAGACGATCCGATGGGGTTTGTCGATGTGATAAAGAAAGAGGCGGGGGATGCGATCGAGATTGGGACCAGCTTTGGACACGAGAAGACCCGGCTTTCGCCGGAACCAGTTAAAGGGTTGGTACGTATCGCAGCGGGAGCAGAAGATACTAAGGCTTTCGAAAACATCATACAGAGCTTTAAGAGAGCATGTAGCAATGTCCAATAAATACTTATGATCTTCACAAACAAAGAAAAGAAGATGACAAAGATTGCGCCGATGTACGTCTATGCGACAGAGATGGTTGCGCCGTATTATCGAAAACTCAACCTTGAAGGGAAGCGTGTTCTCACGGTCGTCGGTTCGGGGGATCAGGTCATCAATGCGCTCGTTCTTGGCGCTGAAGAAGTAGTCGGTTTCGACATTAATCGGAACGCTCTTTATATAACAGAGCTCAAGATAGCGGCTATAAAAGTACTCTCCTATCGAGAGTTTCTCACTTTCTTTTCGCAGAAAGAGACCGGCTTCGATTATAAGTGTTATCACACTAGTATCCGCATCAATCTCTCGCGACCTTGTCAGAAATACTTTGACAATCTTTATGAAAAGGTAGGGAAAAAGAATCTCGGCATCTCGCCGTATTTCAGAGACCGCAAGTTCATGCACTCGGCAAAGAAAGTAAGAGAAATAAATGCGTATCTTGCAGATGCGAAGGCGTATGCCCGCGCGCGTGAAGTCCTTGCGCATAAGAAGCCGCGGCTTCTTATCGAGAATGTCATGCATCTTGCGGCAGGAGATAAGCTCACGGGGAAGAAGTTTGATATCCTCAATCTCTCTAATATACCGAATTATCTCACCGGGAAGAGTTTCGGTCTTACCGAGGAGCAATCTTTGACCTTTTTCCGTACGCTGAAGAAGCTTGTCGTGAAGGGTGGCAGCATATTCTTCTACTCATTCAATCCGAGTGTATATCCAAACAGTATTTCGAAAAGTGTCCCACCGATCTCAGATACTCCTTTCAGGAAAAAGCTCGTAGGCTCAGGTGCGTTCAAAGTAATTCGCAAGGCCGTACCCGGTCTTAATACCGAAGGACCCGACCACATCACGATACTTGGGTGCTGATCAGGCGAAGCCGGGGAAGTAGTCGGTCTTGATTTTGCGGCGAGGGACGCCCATGGCGTTGAGCGTCTTGGTGAAGGCACTGACCATGCCGTGCGGGCCGGAAATATAGAAGACGCATGCAAGATAATCAGGAATCTCCTGTTTGATGAGCGCAGCATCAATGAACCCTGCGTGCGTGCCCGGAATCGGCACTGGCTCATCAGTGAGGGCATAGACGGTTTTCATTCCGATCGATTGTGCCGTGCGATCGAAGAAATCTTTATAGGCGATTTCAGAGAAAGTCTTGTTTGAGTACAGGAGCGTTACTTGGCGTGCATCTTTGGTATCGATAAGATATTGCACCATGCTGCGGAAGGGAGTTACGCCGATGCCGCCGGCGATGAAGACGAGCTTTTGCTTAGGGTCGCTCGGCAGGACGAAATCCCCGGCGGCATGCGAGGCGGTAAGCGTATCGCCGGGTTGTATCGCGAGAAGCTCTTGCTTGAAGGTGCTCGCGTGCGTATAGAACCGCACTCCGAGGCGCACGACCGGCTCGGTGGGTGATGACGCGATGGTGAAGTAGCGGCGGTTCCCGCGATTATCGGCGGCACGGCCATCGAGCGTCCATTCGATGTATTGTCCGGGACGGAAGCTGATCGGGTAATCGGGCGTGAAGACGAATTCATTCGTACTGTCTGCGAGCTCACTTTTCTCTACCAGCGTGAGAAGGAAGCGCCGTTTCGGGCTGGTGAAGTAGACAAAGAGATTCCCGGCGAGAAGGGCAATTTCAGGAGTGAAATAAAAAGAGCCAAGATGGATATTGGGAGCGAAGAGGATACCGACAAGCGCACCATAGGCGATGCGCGGCATGCGCGAAGGCGGCATGGTGAGTGGCTCGGTAAGCATCACGAGCGCGAGGAAGAAGAATGAGGAGTGGAAGAGAGTCATCGTTATCGCGGTGAGCGGGTTGCCGTTTGTCGTGAAGACGATGGCGGCGAGCGCGGCAATCGAGAAGGCGATCACGAGATCGGTCCGGCGGATCTTACGCACGATAAGCACGCCGCCGATGAAGACGAATGCGAGGAGGAGCGGATTGCTCGTGATCCACCACGTTGCCGCCTGGTTTGTCATGATACCGGCAAGGGCGACGCCGAAGGCGGCGGGGTTGAAGACGTGCTTGTTGCCGAGGGCGAAGATATATTTCGATGCCATGGCCCAGAGCGAGGCGAAGACGATGAAGCCGATTCCGGCCGTATCAGTCGGGTCGACCGGCGAGATGATAAGCGCAAGGATGAGCGCGGTGATATACACCGATTCTATATTCGGGATCGCGCCAAAAGCTCGTGCGAAGATCTTGTTGGCGGCCATGCATACCGCGAGGATGATGATGATCGAGAAGGCGAGATTCGCCGGATTGAGCGCGGCGATGCCAAAGAGGCCGGCAAGCGCGGCGCCGACCATAAGAACGGTGAGATAATACAGCACGAGCCGATACATCGTGATGCCATTCAAGAAATCATCGATAAATCTCATAGTTTTAAGCTTTAGCCTGTGCGAGCGCTGACGAGAGGGATTGGATGAATGCCTCGCTGGTGAAGGTTGCGCCCGAGACGCCACTCACGTTCGCGATCTGCGCCTGTATCGCCTCCTGGGTCAGAAGCGGCATGGCCTGGCTATTGATGAATTGCGAGTTCGAGTGGGTGTGCGGGTATTGCAGGAATTGCACATCGGCAATCTTCCCGCCCTTTATGATTGCTTCTATCTGGACGGTGCCATAATACGCATCAATACTCGAGCCGGTATACGACCCGTTTGCATACTGCCCAATGCTCTTTGGCGCCGGGGTTTGGACAGGAGCCGGAGTGTTTGTCGCGGGTGCCGGAGCTTGCTCCTTGGGTGAAGCGGTCTCGACCGGCGTTTGGGTAATGAGGGTTGCAAGCGTCTGTTGGAGGGCCTCGTTGGCGACCTTGAGCGAAGATGTTTCTCCCGATGTCTTGGCAGGCGCGCTCGAAGCGGTATACGTTGTCGCCGCAGTATTCTGGAGCGCATACACTAGCGAGACGACAATGGTCGCGGAGGAGAGCAGTATCTTATGGGTTCTTGATGGGCGGCGGGAAGGTGTCACGATAAATATGGGGTATACAAAGTGCTACGCACCTCTTTCTCTCTTTGTTTTGTCAAGCGGGCGTTACTACGTTTGCGGGCGAGCCAGCACCGAATTGCGCAAGGTTCTGAGCGGTCGTATCGAGGATGCGCTTGAGCGCTTCGATTGTGTCGAAAGCGACATGCGGCGTTACAAGGACGCGAGGATGGTTGATGAGATAATGATCCTCGAGGAGGACCTTGAGGGACGCTTCGTTCGGGTGCGGTGCGGTGCGAAGCTGTTCTTCGTGCGAGAGGTCGCCTTCTTCTTCGAGCACGTCGAGAGCGGCGCCGGCGATAGTGCCGTCCTTAAGCGCCTCAACGAGAGCCTCAGTCTCTACCACGGCGCCGCGGGAGGTGTTTATAAGGTAAGAGCCCTTCTTAAAGGTCCCGATATTCTCCTTATTGATGAGGTGATGCGTGTGCGCGTTGTAGGGTACATGGAGCGAGATGATGTCTGATTGCGCGAAAAGGTCAGGGAGCGAGGCGAAGGTGATGCCGAGAGACTTCGCCCGCTCCGGGTCCTGGTGCGTATCGAAGCCGATGATGTTCATGTCGAAGCCGTGCGCCATGCGGATGACATGGACGCCGATATGCCCGCAGCCGACTATGCCGATCGTTTTGCCAGCAAGATCAAAGCCGCGGAGCCCCTCGACCGAGAATTGTCCCGTCTCGCGCACCCGCTCATCGGCATCGATAATGCGGCGCGAGAGCGCGAGGAGGAGGGCGAAAGTGAACTCAGCGACCGTGTTCTCGCCGTAGAAGGGGACATTGGCGACCGTGATGCCGCGAGCGCTTGTTGCCTTGAGATCGATATGATCGAAGCCGGTCGAGCGGGTCGCGATGAGCTTCAGAGCGGGGAAGCGCGAGAGCTCGGCTTCACCGATAGGGGAGTCGATAAAGATACAGAGCGCCTCCGCCTTGTCGTCAGAGATGTCGGGAGAAGCGGAGAGCGGCCCCGCATGGAAGGTCAGCTCATGACCTTGCAGTTTCTCGCGCATGTATGCCTCCTCCCAATCCTCGCCCCCGAAATAATGTATGTGCATATGCCCTCTATTCTACTACAAACTGAGGCTTTCGCGTTCGATAGCGACAAGGCGTTCGTATTTCAGAAGGCGTTCCTTCTGCCCCAAGCCGCCCGCTTTGATGCCGTGCGCGCCGATGCCGTAGGCGAAGTCGGCTATGAAGGTATCATCAGTTTCGCCCGAGCGGTGCGAGGCAATCGCTTCAAACTCTGCAGCACGAGTGTCTTGGACAGCGACAATCGTCTCCTGCAACGTGCCGATCTGGTTCGGTTTGATGAGGACGGCATTGATCTCTCCATGAGCAGAAGCGCTCTCGATGCGTTCCGGATTGGTGACAGTCAAATCATCTCCAACGATACGTGTCTTCTTGCCGAGTATCGTCATAAGGCGGGCGAAGTCGCCATGCGCATCTTCATCAAACGGATCTTCAATGCTGTGCATCGGGTATCGTGCAACAAGATTTTCATAGACGCGGGAGAGATCGTCTGCCGAATACTCCTTCCCTAAGAGCCGATAGGCAGCGTCGTGATAGAGCTCGCTCGCAGCGGCATCAATAGCAATCGACATTGATGGATGCGGAGCGATGAGTTCGGAGAGGATCTCGAACGGTTCTTCGAGCGTGTCGAAGGTCGGCGCATAGCCACCTTCATCGCCCATCGGCACCTTGCCGAGCTTCTCGCCGAGCTTCGTGAATACCTCGTGAGCCTCTTTGAGGGCTGCGTGCGTGGAGCCTTCCACGACGAGCAGATATTCCTGGAAGGGGAGCTTGAAATCAGCGTGAGCGCCGCCGTTCATGACGTTGACATAGAGGTGCGGCACAGCAGGCGTCACTCGAGCCCGGTTGGCGATTGATCGCCACAAAGGAATCCTTGCTTCTTGGGCGAATAGCCGTTCGGCGGCTATTGAGATTGAGAGCATGGCGTTGGCGCCGAGATGAGACTTGTCGGCAGTCCCGTCAATGACAATCAAGAGAGCATCAATATCATCAGAGGAGACGAAGTCGCGGCCGATCAATGCCTGCGCGATGGTGCCTTCGACATTTGCGATAGCTTGCGTGACGCCGCCGTCAGGGTCGCGCAGTTCGCATGCCTCGTGCGAGCCGGTACTCTTACCCGAAGGGACCGAGGCCGTGGCTTTGAGGTGGCGAGAGACGAGCGTGGTCTCGATAGTCGGGCGACCTCGGGTATCGAGGATAGCGCGCGCATGTACGGAGTCGATATGCATACGCTAGCGGGACAAAGCTTCTTCAAGCTCGGCGATATGCTCCAGAGTCTTCACGACCGAGTCGGGGTTGAGGGACATGCTCGGGATGCCTTCCTTCACGAGGAACTCGGCGAAGTCAGGGAGATCGGAAGGGCCTTGGCCGCAAATGCCGAGATATTTCCCGCGTGCGGCGCATTTGCGGATGATCTGGCTCACGAGCGCGCGGACTGCCTCGTCGTTCTCATTGCTGATATGGGTGACGATACCCGAGTCGCGGTCGAGTCCGAGAGTGAGCTGGGTGAGGTCGTTGCTCCCGATCGACATGCCGTCAAAGAGATCGAGGAACTCCTCGGCGAGGAGAACGTTGCTCGGGATCTCGCACATCATGTAGACGGGGGTGATCGATGCTTTTGAAGTCTGACTTCCTAACTTCCTAGAAGTCAGACTTCCCTGCATCGACTTAGCGACAAGACCGTGCCGCGCCATGATATCGAGCACCTGCTCCGCCTCATGGGTGGTGCGGCAGAAAGGGATCATCGGGATCACGTTATCGAGCCCCATCAAGGTGCGGACCTTTACGAGCGCGCGGCACTCAAGCGCGAAGGCATCTTTGAACTTCGGATCGTAGTAGCGCGAAGCGCCGCGCCAGCCGATCATCGGGTTCTCCTCGTCAGGCTCATACGCCTCGCCGCCGAGGAGGGTCGAGTATTCGTTTGTCTTGAAATCGGAGAAGCGGACGATCACCGGCCGCGGCGAGAATGCCGCGCCGATCTTCGCGATGCCGTAGGCGAGATTGTCGACATAGTACTCGATCGGGTCGCTCCAGCCAGCCATCTTCTTGGTGATGGCGGCACGGAGCTTGGGTGTGAGCTTCTTGAAGTTAAGGATGGCAAGCGGATGCACGCCGATATTGGAGGCGATGATGAACTCCTCGCGCGCGAGGCCGACACCCGCGACGGGGAGGAATGAGTCCTCGAAGGCAATCTCAGGCGAAGCGATGTTTACCATGATCTTGGTCTTCGTCGTGGGGAGGGCGCCGAGCGAGTGTTCGCGCATCACGATGTTCGCCTTGCCTGCCGTGACCACGCCGGCACTCCCGGTCGTATCGACGGTAACGAGCGCGCCTGTCTTGAGCGCGCGGGTCGCATTGCCCGAACCGACAATAGCGGGGAGGCCGAGCTCGCGCGAGACGATGGCAGCATGCGAGGTGCGGCCGCCCTTGTCGGTAACGATAGCGCTCGCCATTTTCATGATCGGCTCCCAGTCTGGGTCGGTCATGGTGGTTACGAGGATCTCGCCCTTCTTGAATTGCCTGATCTGCGTCGGGTTCATGATCACATGCACCTTGCCGCTTACCGCCTTCGAGCCGACCGAGATGCCGCGGACGAGCTCGGTACCGGTGTTCGTAACCTTGTATTCGACGAGCTTCGAGAAGTCACGCCCGGCTTGGACGGTCTCGGGGCGGGCCTGGACGATGAAGAGTTCGTTCGTGATACCGTCTTTCGCCCACTCCATGTCCATCGGCGTCCACTTCTTCGCGCGCTCCGAGTAATGCTTCTCGACCAGCGAGCCCCAGGTCGCCATGATCATGATTTCGGCATCGGTGAGAACGAAACGCCGCGCATCGCTCTCAGGAGTCGAGATGATTTTCGTCTGCTGGACGCTTGAGCGGCCGGTCGCGTAGATCATCTTCTTCGTATTCTTCCCGAGCTTCTTCCAGATGATCGGAGACTTCGCAGTGCCGATGTGCGACTTCGAGACGAGGTATTCATCAGGCGTAACATGCCCCTGCACAATCATCTCGCCGAGGCCGTAGGTTGCATTCACCACGACGACATCGCGGAAGCCCGACTCGGTGTCGACCGTGAACATGACGCCCGAGGCGCCCTTGTCCGAGCGGACCATCTTCTGCACGCCGACCGAGAGCGCGACCTTCATGTGATTGAATCCGCGGTCTGCGCGGTAGGAGATCGCGCGATCGGTGAAGAGGGAGGCCATCGTCCAGACGGCAGCACGAGTAACATCTTTTGTTCCACGGATATTCAGATAGGTTTCTTGTTCTCCTGCGAATGAGGCGCCCGGCAGATCCTCGGCAGTGGCTGACGAACGGACAGCGACATCGGCATTCTTGCCGTACCGTTTCTCCATTTTGGTATAAGCCTCGGCAATAGCCTTCTCAAGATCCTTCGGGAGGGGCGTGGCGCGCATCTTCTCGCGGATAAGTTTCCCGCAACGAGAGAGTTCTTTCAGGTTCTTGGTATGCAATCCCTTAAGGGTCGTTTCGATGAAAGTATCGAGTCCGGTTTCTTCGAGGTAGTGGTAATACGCGGCCGCGGTTACGGCAAAGCCATGCGGGATACGAACGCCCTTCGGCTCAAGCGCGCGGATGAGCTCGCCGAGAGACGCGTTCTTGCCGCCGACCTGCGCGACATTGTCCATGCCGATGTCTTCAAACCAGAGGATAAAAGGATCACGCATATAGTTAGTGTTTCATTGCGATAATAAGATCAGACACATTAGAACCAGTATACCCTGTGATAAGCGCATCACCGGCTGTGGAGAAGAAGTCGTACGAGCTGAAGGTGGACAATGCCTTCTCGATAGAAAGGTTCTTGTCGGCGGCATGCGCGCGAGTCAGCGTGTCGGCGATGGCGCCGGCATGATCGGTGTCATCACGGCCGTCAGAAGCGAAGGGGAGGATAAGCTCACTGTCTTGGATAGCATTCAATGCTATGAGAGAGATCTCCTGATTCCTCCCGCCGACACCACCGACATCGGTCGGGAGGGTTACGGTGCTCTCGCCGGCATATAAGAGGACCGTGCGAGGTTGGGCGGCGCGGAGATCGCCTTGCACGCGCGCGGCGACCGCACGAGCCTCGCCGGTAAAACAATCATCAGCGATGATGACGGCATAGCCGCGCCGCTTCGCCTCGTCCTGCATCGCGACGAGCGCATCGCGATTGGTAAGGAAAAGGATATTGGTCATGCGCTCGAAATATTGCGGATCCTTGGGCGTCTCGATGAACGAGACCGTCTCGGGCGGCGTTATCTGGTAGCGCACCAGGATACTCCGCACGTCTTCGATGGTCGAGGTGTCGAGCACGGTCGGTCCTGAGGCGATGAAACCCATATCATTCCCGGGGACATCGGAGACGATGAGCGAGACGACGCCGGCTGGGTAGGCCGCCTGAGCGAGCCACCCGCCGCGCGCGAGCGAGGTGTGCTTGCGGATGGTGTTGATCTCCTGTATCGATGCGCCGCGCGCGGTGAGGCCGGAGAAGAGCGCTCGCTCGTCATCGACCGTCATCGGTGCTTCGGGGAGGCAGAGCAGGGTCGAGCCGCCGCCGGATATGAGCATGATGACGAAGTCGTCTTGGCGGCAGCTCGAGAGGAGGTCGACGATACGTTGCGTCGTGTCTCTGTTGGTCTCGCTCGGGAGCGGGTGCGTCCCGACACAGGCCTCGATCTTGGCGAGATGGATACCTTCCGGCATCGAGACGTCAAGCGCGATGCCACCGACAAGTCGGTCGCCGAAGATGCGCTCGATGGTTGCCGCGGCAGTGATGGCGCACTTGCCGACCCCGACGAAGAATATGCGCCGACCGGCGAGCCGGTGGATCGTCCCGCCGACATGGAGTTTGTCGTCCTCGATAGAGAGCTTATGCGCGAGCGCCAAGCCGACGTTGATGGCGGCATAGCCGGCCTCGGCGATCTCAAGAGCGTCCGTTCGCAATTCATTCTGCGCAAGAGCATCGAAATTCTGTATAGTGTGACTCATATGCTCAGTATACCCGATGCGCCATGGGCAGAGAGAATGAAATCTGGGCGAGGGGGAGTAGTATAGAAATATGAAAGAAACACGGATCATCATGGGGATGCCGATTGAGATCGAGATAATCGGTGAAGATACGAAGAAAGTCTTTGAAGATTCTTTTGCCTACTTGGTCGGTATCGATGAGCGTTTCAGCCCTTACAAGGAGACGAGCGAAGTGTCAGCAATCAATCGCGGCAAGCGAGAGCTCGCCGCGGCAAGCCCCTTGATGCAAGAGGTGCTTGCTATCGCTGAGCAGACGCGCCTCACGACGAAAGGCTATTTCGACATCCGCCGTCCGGACGGGAAGCTCGACCCATCGGGGGTGGTGAAGGGGTGGGCGATTAAAAATGTCGCCGAGCTCATCCTTCGTGCCGGGCAGGAGAATTATTTTATAAATGTCGGCGGCGACATCGCGATGCGCGGCAAAGACTCGGAGAGGAAGGAGTGGAGTGTCGGCATCAGGAACCCGTTCAATATCAAAGAGATCGTGAAGGTCGTGTACCCGCATGGGAAGGGTGTCGCGACCTCTGGCTCCTACATCCGCGGCGCGCATATCTATAATCCGCACACGCCAAGCGAGTCGCTCGATGAGATCGTGAGCATCACGGTCATCGGGCCTGATGTGCTCGCGGCTGATCTCATGGCGACCGCAAGCTTCGCGATGGGCCGCTCGGGCATCGCCTTCATCGAGTCGCTCGAAGGCTTCGATGGCTATGCGATTGACGCCTCTGGCACGGCCACCCTCACGAGCGGTTTCGCGGCGTACACTGAATGTTAGTTGGCAAGTAGAGACATTCGTGTATAGTAATAGGCGGAATATCGGCGAGGCACACCCGTGTCTCTTTGCAATTGCAACTTGAAATTAGGGAGGGCTATCATGATCAAAAAGCTTGATGCGTATCTGCAGACGCAAATGCAGAGACTCACGGACTGGCTCCAGGTTCTTACTGGATTCACGAAGTTCAAGGTTGAAAAGTGGGCGCTGATTTTTTCCTCAATCTGCATGTTTCCGGCATGTATCGAGGCCGTACTTCGTTTCGGGCCGATGGGCAGCCTTTTCTTCGTTCTGTTTGTTATGGTGGCGGGCTTTACGACACCTCCCTTAATAAGGTCTATCGAACTGAACGAAAAGAGATTCCTTGCAGGAGAAGCGCCAGCATTGCCCTGCGCTCCGAAGGAAAACGCCGTGTGGTTTGTCGTATTTGGTCCAATCAGTACATTCGTATCTTTTGGCTTCCTTGGAGCCGCATTGTTGTTTATGGCCGCTGCTATATATGCAAACCACTGCATCCCGCGGCCACCAGGGAAGAGTAAGGTACGGGAGAAATATGAGCAAGGATTGCAGTGGCTTCATGAAGCATTGCAGCCCCCTCCAGATTTGGCACCGAAACCGATGCCATGCGACCGATAATCGTTGTTCTTTCATCCCCTTGCCTCGCGGCGAGGGGATGATTGTTTCTACCCTGTAAGAGAAGTATCGAAGTCTGACCTCATTACTTTTGGTCAAAGCCTGGCATTGGCCATCTGCACGAGCGGTTTCGCGGCGTACACTGAATGTTAGTTGACAAGTAGAGACATTCGTGTATAATAGTAGGTGGAATATCGGCGAGGCACACCCGTGTCTCTTTGCAATTGCAACTTGAAATAGGGAGAAACATCATGGACAACTTGCTCTGGGCTCTTGCTCAGCGGGGATGTGACAAGTTTCAAAGGATTACCGGACTGACGAAGTTCCGGATTGAAAAGTGGGCCATAATTTTATGGGGGGTACTTGTATGCTTCAAGTCTCTCAAAGCACCATTCGACCCCATGTTTGTTGCGTTCGGCATAAGCGCTGTCTTTATTGGATTTTGTACAGCGCGCACCATAGAGTATAGTGAGAAATGCTTTTTGAGAGACGGGTCGTTACTACCGCCGGTTGTGGTGAGTATTCCACTAATCCGGATGCTGGTTATCATTTTTTCAGTCCCACATTTTTTGGTGTTCCCGGTATCAATCACCAGCTGTATCGATTTCAGCTACCTTGTGTGGCTGTATACAGCAGTCTGCATCCCGCGGCCACCAGGGAAGAGTAAGGTACGGGAGAAATATGAGCAAGGATTGCAGTGGCTTCATGAAGCATTGCAGCCCCCTCCAGATTTGGCACCGAAACCGATGCCATGCGACCGATAATCGTTGTTCTTTCATCCCCTTGCCTCGCGGCGAGGGGATGATTGTTTCTACCCTGTAAGAGAAGTATCGAAGTCTGACTTCGATACTACGTAGGTTTTTATTTATTACGGAGTTTGGCGGCGAGGGAGGCGAGCGTAGCGTCGTCGGCGCGTTCGTAGTCGTGCGAGGAAATATAGCCCTCATACTGATCGAAGTATTTTGCCACGCCCGATTCGATCGGCCTCCACTCTGCCATGTTTGCGGTGCCGTGCATCGGGAAGAGCTTCGCGTGCACATGATCGACGCCGAATCCCTCGAACACCATTGCAGTGCGACCAACATCCGCAAGTTTCGCATCGAGAAGCTTCGCAACATGCTTGGTCGCGACTATAAGTGCCGAGAGGACGTCGTCGGGGAGATCGAAAGCGTAGCTCGGATAATGCTTTTTCGGGATGACGACCGTAACGCCTTCGGTGTTCGGGAAGATGGAGAGGAAGGCGAGATGGTCGGCGTCTTCCCACACCCTATGACTCGGCGCCTCGCTCGCGACTATTTTACAGAAAATGCAGTCAGTGTGTGGCATGCGGGCAGTATAGCACCGTCTCCGAGCAACTGGACAAATATAAATGATGTGATAACGTAATAAACGGATGTCTCCGCCGGAGACACATGATATGGAGGGCAGAATCATGAAAAAGAGTGACGTAGTGCCGCTTGGGCAGCTTGTCGAAGTGAGGGCACAAAGACCATCGCGGGATATGCGCGCTATCGTGTATGCCGCAAAGCTTCTTGTTGATGGAGCAAAAGGGAAGGAAGCATTCTTTTCTGGCGAAGAAGACCTTTTACACATCTTCAATCCAGTACCTTTGCCAAGAGGTATATACGGTCTGACGGTGGTAGACGCAACAGGATTTATTTTTGCGGATGATATCACTCAGTACCGACTGACGAGCGATAAACTCGTCCCATATCTGATCATCAAGCTCTGCAATGATCTATTCGACTTTAATGGAAGTCCCGCACTATACAATGCGGATGGTTGCGGATATGCGATAGAGAAGGACAAGATATGCATTACGCTCTCGAAGTCGATCGACTACTGCAGTTACCACAACATCAGTGTGTCGTTCGGTCATGCCAAATGGGAGGTATCGATCGAGGGTTGCTGGCGTGGCAGCCATCAGGATCCTGGTCCGGTATATCACCCGGAGGCGAATTCCTACTTCGGTAGGCTGCGTGGGCATGGCAGTATCGTTAGCCAAAGCCATATGAGCGGCAAAGATATCGAAAAAGCTTTTGCGCTGTGGGGCATCGACGTTGCCCTGCTCGGGATCGATGTTGCTCCGGCAGAAGCGATTGCATGAAGTTTCTTGGCCGTAGAGGACCGGCCGAATCAAGGAGGGATCACATCCCTCCTTTTATT
>JAHFMM010000015.1 GCA_023264495.1 bacterium
AGGCCTCGTGAGGCGCGTGCATGAGGCGGTTGAGCTCGGTGTGGGTGATAAGGTCGATTTGCCGCTCGGGGAGCTTCGCGAGCTCGATCTTCTCGGGTGAAATAGCAAGAATGTCTCGCTTGCGGAGGAATTTGAGGAAGGCTCGGAGAGCGATCATATAATAATTCTGCGTGCGGCGTTTCATTGAATCTCTGCCTGACCCTGGTTGGCGATTGAGCCAGAGACGAAACTCGCGAACTTGCTGCTCGGTGATGTCGCCAACATTTGTAATGTGCATCTGTGTGAAGAATCGGGTAAGATAGCGATCATAATTCTCGACCGTCTTCACCGCGCGACCGCGCTCAATCTCGATATATTCAAGAAACTGTCGTTTTGCTGCCTCGGTATCCATATGTTAGAGAGTGTACCACCCGAAGTGCGCACAATATGAGTACTATCAGGAAAGACTTGCGCATTTTTGCAAGGCGTGGTAGGGTAGAGCTATCTATGCTTACCACAAAGAAAAAGGCGACGGTTGTTAAGAGTGTCGCTATACACGATTCTGACACCGGCTCGGCCGATGTGCAGGTCGCGATTCTCTCAAAGCAGATTGATGAGCTTGCGAAACATCTCAAGAAGAATCCAAAAGATTTCCATTCTCGCCGCGGACTTTTGCAGATGGTTGCTGATCGCCGCACGCACTTGCGCTATCTCGAGACGAACAATAAGCGCCGCTACACAGCACTCGTCAAGAAGCTTGGTTTGAAGAAATAAGCACCCTTTTGGTGGTAAGATAGATAAGGTATTTTTAGTATTTATTTTGTTTTCATAATCTTTATTTTTTATGGCAGTCATCAAACATCCAGCACAGCGCGTCGGCGTCTTTATCGACACACAGAATCTCTATCACAGTGCCAAGCACCTCTATAAATCACGCGTGAATTTCAGTTCTATCCTCGAGGAGGCTGTCGGCGGTCGCGTTCTCGTGCGGGCAATCGCGTATGTCATCTCCACTGAGGGTGGCGATGAGAAAAACTTTTTCGAAGCGCTCACCAAGATGGGTATTGAGACCAAGGTCAAAGACCTGCAGATCTTTGCTGACGGAGCGAAGAAAGCCGATTGGGACGTCGGACTTGCTATTGACGCGGTGAAGCTCGCACCAAAGCTCGATACGGTCGTCCTTGTCACCGGCGACGGAGATTTCGTTCCCCTTATTGAGTATCTCGATATGCATGAGGGATGCCAAGTAGAGGTTATCTCGTTTGGTAAATCATCATCGGCAAAGTTGAAGGAAGCGGCGCATGCATTTACTGATATGTGCGATGAGCCATCAAAGTTCGTTATCTCAGCTCGGGCATAACCCACGCATCGTTCGTGTACGGTGCGGTACTATAGAAGGATATGGACTCGCGCATACCCACGACACCTGCTCATGACACTGGTACGCCGAAGAAGTTTATCCGTACCTTTGCGGGCGACATGGAGACGCTCCAGGCTGGAGGAGTTCCTGACCTTGCTCCATTTGAAAGCAAGAAAGTTGAAAATAAGGAAGAAGAGCCTGCGATCGAGGACATCTCAAGCAAGACAGAAAATCTCGTACCCGAAGCACCAGCAGGATCCTTACCGGAACCATTGCCAGAATATATTCGCACCTTTTCAGGTGACGTCAAAACGGTTCAAGAGGGAGGGACTCCTGATCTGATCCCTTTTACAAAAGAAGAAAGGGAGGTCAGGCCGACACCGATTAAGACGTATGCAGGCGACTTCTCACAGCAGATGAAGGATACGAATGCTTCGACCTTGACGGTGCTTGCCGCAGAGCAGGACGAGGGGAAACGTTTCCCAGAAGTTGAAGATAAAAAAGAATTGGTGCAGAAGAACATACTCTACATCTTTGCCGGCGCACTGCTCTTTATCGCTGGCGGCATCGGTGTCCATGATGCCTATGTGCGATATGCGGCCGCGACTGCGCCGGTGATTGTCGCTGCACTTCCCGCAACACCGATATTTGTTGATACGCAAGAATCTATCGCTGGCAAAGGAGCCGCCCTTGTCAGTGCGATTCAAGAATCAGCAAGGAAGCCGCTTGCGTTAAATGCGGTGCGGCTCCTTTCGCTTTCTGACGCAACAGACAAGGACACGCTCTTCTCGATGCTTAATTTGCATGCCCCTGGTGTCGTAACGCGCAATAGTGGCACAGAGGGGAGCATGGTCGGCATCGTGAATGTGAGTACTGGCGAGAGTCCATTCCTCATCCTCTCTGTTGATGCCTATAGCAGCGTCTTCTCGGGAATGCTCGCATGGGAACCGCTTATCCCGACTGATTTTGACGGACTGTTCCCGCCTCAGGCGATGAACATCACGGCAACGACGACCCCTGTAAACGCGCAGGTAGCCTTCCATGATGAGACGGTGAGCAATCATGATGTGCGCATGTATCGCGATCAGGCGAATAAGAGTGTCTTGCTGTATGGATTTTGGGATCAGCAAACGCTCGTGATCGCCCGCGACCCGGTCGCATTCGGAGAAATTGTACGGAGACTCGCCACATCACGCTCAGCGAAGTAGCCGCAATCTGCTATCATGGGTATCTATGCATATCGACCTACTGAAACAGAAGCTTGAACAGGAGAAATTAAATCTAGAATCCGAAATGGAAGGCATCGGTCGGCGCAATCCGCTTGTCCCGAATGACTGGGAGCCAACCCTCGCAGTCGAAGGCTCAGAATCAGATTTGATCGATCACGCTTCGACCGCCATGGATCGCGAGAATACGCGAGCGATCTTTGCAGACCTTGAAGCACGATATGATTCGGTACTTGCGGCTCTCACGAGAGTCGAGAAGGGAACCTACGGTGTGTGCGGAGCGTGCGGCGCAGCTATTGATGAAGCGCGACTCGCCGCTGACCCCGCCGCTCGCAATTGTACGAAGCATTTGTGATGCTATGGCGATGCCTCACTCGAACACAGTGTCGAAAGGTGCATCAGCAACCCGCCGCGCGGTACCCATACACGGCTATGCGAAGACGCTTGCCGCGCAGCCGATCGGGGCGCACGCAGAAATTGTGGTTGTCGAAGCCGATCTCACGCGCGGCCTCCACAACTTTACGGTGGTTGGGCTTGCCGACAAAGCGGTCGATGAAGCGCGTGATCGCGTAAGCGCAGCAATACGGCATTCGGGCTACAAGCCTCCGAAGCAGCAGAATAAACGCATCGTCCTCTCGCTCTCCCCAGCCGATCTGAAGAAGGAGGGCTCGCACTATGATCTCTCGCTCGCGCTTGCATACCTTATTGCGGCTGGCGATATCAGCCCGCTTACCGAAGACATGCTCTGTATCGGCGAGCTCGCACTCGATGGTGCGCTCCGCGGCGTGCGCGGCGTTCTCCCTCAGGTGCTTGCGGCGAAGCGGAAAGGGGTGAAGAAGATTTTCATACCGCCAAGCAATGCGCGCGAAGCGCTTCTTGCTGAAGGCGTTGCTGTCTATGCACCAGCATCGCTCAGCGAATTACTCAATCACCTCAAGGGGGAGAAACCGCTCCCGCGCCTGGTCCGCGACCGCCGCCAGCTCCCGCCGCCGCCAGCACTTGACCTTGCCGATGTGAAAGGGCAGGAGAGCGCGAAGCGTGCGCTTGAGATTGCAGCCGCGGGCCGGCACAACATCGTCTTCTATGGGCCGCCTGGGACCGGGAAGACGATGCTTGCTCGCGCGCTCTCGGGCATCCTTCCGCCGCTGACCGATGATGAAATCCTTGAAGTGACAGCTATACATTCGACCGTAGGGCTTCTTGCGGACGGCGAAGCGGTCGAGTGGCCGCCGTTTCGCGCGCCGCATCACTCGATCTCGCATGTGGCGATTGTGGGCGGCGGCGCATTCCCGAAGGCGGGTGAGGTAACGCTTGCGCACAAGGGCGTCCTCTTCCTCGATGAGTTTCCCGAGTTTGATTCGCGGACGCTCGAGGCGCTCCGACAACCGCTTGAGGATCGCGTGGTTACGGTCTCTCGTGCACGCGCGACCGTAACGTTTCCTGCGGATTGCATGATTGTCGCGGCGATGAACCCGGCCGAAACGATCTCAGACGATGCGCGCGTTGCGTTGCGCGCTGCGGCAAAGCAGGCACGCCGTATCTCGCGGCCGATTGTTGATCGGCTTGATCTGTGGATCGAGGTGCCGCTTGTCCCGCACGACACGCTTGCAAAATTAAGTACGGGAGAATCATCAGAAAGCGTGCGGAAACGCGTAGTCGCCGCACGCACGCGGGCAGAGAGGCGTACGGGGAAGCGCGGTGCGGCCAATGCGGCCCTTACTGGCCGCGAGCTCGATGAGAAGAGCGGCTTCAGCACGGCTGCAAAAGAAGCTCTCACGACTGCGGCCACGCGGCTCCACCTCTCGCCGCGAAGCTATCATCGCACGATGCGCGTTGCGCGCACCATCGCCGATCTTGCTGGTGCTGAGGCCGTTACGCCTGCTTTCATCCACGAGGCGCTCCAGTACCGTCCTCGCGGCCTCTTCGGATTTGAATAACATTGTGTATAAAAATATGAAATCAAACGCTACACACTATTGACTGCAAGATTATCCTATGATAATCTTGCAGTATATGAAGACAAAAGAAAAAATAATCGGTCTGCGCGAGCTTCGAGAAAACACTGATACCTATATTACAAAAGTGGGGCGTGGAGAGTCGTTCCTTGTCATTCGTCGTTCAAAGCCGATTTTTAGATTGTCGCACCCCGAAGCAGACGAGGAGAGTGGATGGGAAACGGTTGTTGATTTTACGAAAATTCGACCTGGCGGAGTTCCTGTAGACGAAGTGCTTAAGGAATTAAGAAAACTTAATGGATAATATATGCAAGTTTCTCCAGAAACTTTCCCAAAAAGAGTTAAAGATTGTCGATGAAGTGATGAGCAAGATCCAAGCGGGAGATCTCGGTGATTTGGACAATAAGAAACTAAAAGGATTTGCGAATATATTTCGCGTTAGAAAGGGGAATATACGGATACGGTATCAAGGGAGAGTTGGCAGTAGTCCGCCGATTATTCTTGATGTGCAGTATCGCAGTGAAAAAACGTACAGACTCTAAAATTACTGCGGAGCGCAGACGGTGCCGAGACTGCAGGCGCGGAATGGGTTGGCTGCACCGCGAACTTCGAAGTGGAGGTGCGGCCCGGTCGAGAGTCCGGTCGAGCCGAGGTAGCCGATTGTTTGGCCGGCAGAGACGTGCTGTCCTGACGAGATGATTGCATGGATCATGTGGGCATAGAGCGTCTGGGTGCCGTTCGGGTGCGTGATGACAACATAGTTGCCGTAGCCGCCACTCCACGCGCCATTGTTGTGAGCAATGATAACAATGCCTTCTGCTGCCGCATGAATCGGTGTGCCGCGTGCCGCACCGAGATCGACCGCGTTCCGGCCATGGAGCCCTTGAGTGATGAGTGCACCCGGCACCGGGTTGGTGTAGTAGCCGTCTTGTGCCGCTCCAGAACCGCCGATATATGGCTCATGAATGACTCGAGCATTCGACGAACCGCTTGAGCTTGGTGCCGGAGCCGCTTCTTCGCCTCCAGGGATGATGATCGATGACCCGACTGTGAGAGATGCGCTCGCATCAAGTCCGTTGAATTGGGCGATTTCATCAGCGTCAGCATTGTATTTCTTCGCAATTGATTTGAGCGTGTCGCCCTTCACAATCGTGTGCTCAGCTCCCGAGACTGGCAGGATAATAAGGGTATCGCCCGGGTGGACATCCCGAGCACTTGAGAGGTCGTTTGCCCAAATGATGGTATGTATCGAGACACCAAACATCGTGGCAATCTCAGAGAGCGTATCGCCAGGCCGCACGACATAGAGAGAAATGAGGTCTGTCGGGACCGAAGAAGAGACGTCGGCGATAGTCCCTGATGGTCCGGCATAGGCGAGCACGGCATTGTCGCTCGTGTGGATGGTGTCGCCGATACCCTTGTTCGGGTTCGGGTCGATATTAGTTGCCGCCTTAAGCATCGGGGGGTTCGAGGTCGGCACAATCGTTCCTGCCGCACTGGCATTGGTAGAAAAGAACCAAAACGCGAGTGCGTGATTTGGCATAAACACGGCCGCAAAGAAAGAGAACGCGGCGAGTCCTGATGCTGCTATGAAGAGTGGTGAGGTGGATTTAATAAGCAAACGTGGGAATAAGGTCAGGCTTCCGAATACAAGAATGGCTTACATACGCGGTATATAAGCCATCCCGTGCGTGCAGTCGTATCAGTCAATACAAGGGAGTATAGCCGAGGAGGAGGAGGAGTCAATCGGGTTACGAGATACCTGTGGAGAGCGGTTTTTGGGGTATAGTGCGAAGACGATGTACCTCGATGGATTGAATGATGCGCAAAAGAAGGCCGTGCTCGCAAAAGAAGGACCGGTGGTGGTCTTGGCGGGTGCAGGGAGTGGGAAAACGCGAGTGCTCGCCACCCGCGTATATCATCTGATCCGAGAAGGAGTGCCTGCAGAAGAGATTCTTGCCGTCACGTTTACGAACAAAGCTGCCCGCGAGATGCGCGAACGTGTCAGAACGATGCTCGGGGATGACACCTCTGTGCCTTTTATTGCTACCTTCCACGGTCTCGGGAGAGAGATTCTTGAGCAGTACGGCTCGCGGATCGGTATTTCTCGTTTCTTCAGCGTCTATGATCGGGACGATTCGGAGAAAGTTATCGCCGCAGCGCTCAAGGCGCTCGATGTCGATGTAAAAGAACTTTCGCCGCGCGCGGTGCTTGGGCGTATCTCGCGGCACAAGGGAGAAGGAATGCGGGCGCAAGAATTCTCTGAACGATATGGCAGAGGGAGTTTCTCCGGGCGGGTCGTTGCCGAGGTGTGGTTGCGGTATGAGAAAAAACTTCGAGAAGAGAAGGCGCTCGACTTCGACGACTTGATCAGCGAGCCGGTGCGTCTCCTTGAGGAGCACGCGGATATTCGCGAGCGCGCTCAGGGGCGATGGCGCTATATCCATATCGATGAATACCAAGACACTAACCATCTCCAAGAGCGTCTCGCGGGAATCCTTGCCGAGAAACACCGGAACCTTTTCGTGGTCGGTGATGGCGATCAGTGTCTTGTGGCAGGCACGAGAGTCGCCTTGCCTGATGGTTCGATGCGTGCGATTGAAACGATCCGAAAAGATGATTCGATACTCTCGAATTACGGGAGCGGTGATATGCGCGCGGCACGAGTAGTGCGTGCCACCTCACGACGTGCACCAAAAAAGCTTGTGCGCATTGTGACAAAACAAAAGCGAGAGATCATAAGCACCGCGGACCATACGCACTTTGCTGGATACCGACTCGGTAGTACGCCGCAACTCTATTTCACCTATCTTATGGTTAAAAAAGAGAAGGGGTGGCGCCTCGGTGTATCGCAGACGTATACCAATGGTCAGCGTGCTCCTATGATCGGATTCCAACAGCGCTGCAATCAAGAACATGGCGATGCGGTGTGGGTTGTCGGTGTGCACGACACATCGCAGAAGGCGCGAGTCCTCGAGTATCAACTCTCCCTCCGCTATGCTATCCCGACGTTACCGTTTGTAGCGCGGAAAGGAAGCGGCGAGGGCGGTTATGTACATGATCAACGGGTACTCGATGATATTTTTGCATCTTTTGACACAGAGCGCGGTGCGCGAGACATGCTTACATCCTACGGACTCTCCATCGAGTATCCGCACCATCGAGCGCAAGCCACACAAGCATCGCGCCGGAATATCAACGTGGTGCTTTGCGGCGACCATCGAGGGAAAACGCCAATGCACCGAATTTCTATCGTTGGCAGTGATGCTGAAGGGAAGCGAGTGCTTCGGGAAGCTGGATTTTCGGTGCGGCCAGCAAAACGCAATTCGATGAGCTGGCGATTTGAGACGGCGCACAAAGAGTATGAAGCCGTCATGGATATAACCAAGCGACTGCAAGAAGTCTTCCCAATGGCGCATGTCGTGCAGACCGCACGTCTTGGAGGTAAGAAGATACGTCCGAAAGATGGGAACGCTCTCCCGCTCATACCAGCGGGAAGCGTGCAGAAAGGAATGGTGTTGTTTGATGCCGAAGGAGGTTTTGACATTGTCGAGTCGTGCGCAGAAATAGAAAGCAATTGTACACGTGTGTACGATCTCGATATTGAGCACACGCATAATTTCATAGCGAATGGGGTTATAACGCATAACTGCATCTACGGGTGGCGAGGGGCGAAGATGGAGAACATTCTCGATTTCGAGAAACAGTATCCGGAAGCGCAGACGATTATCCTCGAGCGGAACTATCGTTCGACAAAGAATTTGGTCGATGCAGCGAATGCGGTCATCGAGAAGAATAAGAATCGCAAGGAGAAATACTCGACCACTGAGCAGGGCACGGGAGAGCCGATTATATTGCATAGCGCCATAGACGCCGGAGACGAAGCACGCTGGATCGCGCGCAAGATACAATCGCTCGTGAAGAAAGGAGTGGGGTATGAAGAAATTGCCATACTCTTCCGCACCAACTTCCAATCCCGCGCGCTTGAGGAAGGGTTATTGCACGCAGGTGTGCCGTATAAGCTACTCGGGACGCGATTCTTCGGCAGGAAGGAGGTGAAGGATGTGCTCGCCTGGGTGCGGCTCGCGATCGATCCCTCTCGCGAGGCAGACAAGATGCGCGCGGCGGCGGCGCCGCCGCGCGGTATAGGCGCGGTCACCCTCGGCAAGCTCGCGGCCGGTCAGCGCGACAAGCTCCGTGCCGCAGACCTCGCGAAGGTCGAAGCATTTGAGCGGATCATCGCCGAACTTGCGAGTGCGGCTGACACGCTTGCTTCTTCGGCTTTCGTGCGGATGGTCATCGAGAAGAGCGGCATGCAGAGAGCGCTCCTTGACGAAGGGAGTGCGGATGATCGCGAGCGGTTCGAGAACATCGAGGAGCTCGTCTCGGTCGCTACGCGGCACGATCGCGTCTCGGGGCGCGAAGGCATCGCCGCCTTCCTCGCCGAGGCGGCGCTCGC
Organism: bacterium; assembly: GCA_023264495.1. Lineage (GTDB taxonomy): Bacteria > Patescibacteriota > Minisyncoccia > Phycocordibacterales > Phycocordibacteraceae > C7867-001. The sequence continues at coordinate 8,980 of JAHFMM010000015.1, forward strand.
GAGCGATCAAGACGAGCTCGATCAAGGCGCGCGCGGCGGCGTTACGCTCATGACCGTGCATGCCGCGAAAGGACTTGAGTTTGATACGGTCTTTGTGAGCGGGATGGAGGAAGGGCTTTTCCCGCACACCGGGATGGGCGATGCTCGCGACCGTGACGAAGAAGAGGAGCGACGGCTCTTCTATGTCGCGATCACGCGTGCGAAGTCGCGGCTCCTCCTCACCTTTGCGCGTATGCGGATGATCTATGGCACCGACACCTATGCTGAGCCGTCATCGTTTCTTGCCGATATTGACTCATCGCTCATGCAACACGACCAGATGATAGGGGAGATGATTATAGAAGCTTGAAGAAGGCTTTATGCGGGTTCTGTTTCGCCAAGGTGATCGCGAAGAGCCATTTCAATATGCTTTTGCTTGTTTTCTGAAAGCCGCTTCCAATCCGGATGATCTTCTCTTAAGAACTTCATAGCCATATCGAGATGCTGAGCGCCGAGCCCTCTGCTAGTGCCAGCTTTTTTCTCGATATGCGCAATAGCATCGCTCACGATACTCTTTGTCCGTTCGAGATCCTCATGACTGAAGCCGTGGCGGTATCGGAGGGTTTCGCGCAAGGTACGGTCGAAATTATGGGGTGTGATGCGGTGGTCATTCATATGGTACAAGTATATAACATATGCAAGCCAAGAAAAGCCTGGGACAGAACTTCTTGATGCACGCGCGGATCGCTGAGCGTATCGCGCTTGCAGCGGGGATTGCGCCTGACGCGGTCGTGTTCGAGATTGGCCCGGGGACCGGCATGCTCACGCGCGAACTCGTGAAGCTCGCGAAGAAAGTCATTGCGGTCGAAGCCGACCAGACGCTCTTTGAGAAATTACAGGAGGAGTTTGTTCAGGAGATTGCTGAAGGCCGACTCGAACTCATGCACAGCGATATACGCGCCTTCGATACCGACTCACTGCCGCGCGGGTACGCGCTTGTCGCGAACATCCCCTACTACCTCACGGGCGAGATATTCAGAACGTTCCTCACTGCCCGCAATCAGCCGAGCTCGATAACATTCCTTGTGCAGAAAGAAGTTGCCGAGCGCATCGCGCGGTCGAAGAAAGAGAGCATCCTCTCGCTCTCGGTCAAGGCCTATGGCACGCCGCGCTACGCTTTCACCGTCCCGCGCGGCGCATTCATGCCGGCGCCCAAGGTCGATTCTGCCGTACTCACCATCCGAGGCATTTCACGCTCCCATTTCCTGACTCAGGCGAGCGAGAAACGATTCTTCGCGCTCCTGCATGCCGGGTTTGCCCACAAGCGGAAGTTCGTGACGAAGAATCTCATCGAAGCCGGGCTCATCGGTTCTGCCACGGTACTCATCCCTGAAAAGGCGCGCGCTGAAGATCTCCCGCTCTCCGTCTGGCTCGCGCTCTGTAAGAAGTAATTGTGTTGCCATGTTCTATCACCACGAGTGTCGAATTGACACTCTTTGAAGTGATATACTGCATAGTGATATGGAGGGTGTCTATAAAAATTGGCGCGTTCTCACAGCAACGCTCTTCGCTGCTATCCTGGTGATCGGCGCGTACATGCTCGCTCATGGCTTCGAGTCGCCGGCTACTGTCGAGGCATCTACCGAGACAGCGCTTCTGCAGGCCATTGCAACCAAAGATTCTGACGGCGACGGCCTCCCTGATTGGGAAGAATCGCTCTACGGTACCGACCCGAAGGTCGCCGATACATTCAATCTCGGCATGTCTGACGGCGCAGCGGTCGCAAAGGGGCTTATCGTGCCGAAGGCGATCGCCGACATCCCGTCTGCGACATCGACCCCGGGCATGGATGCCGCCGAATATGCCGCAGAAGGGCTCACTCCGCCGACCGCCGGGACGCTCACCTCGGCATTTGCCCAAAGCTTCTTCACGCTCTATGTCGCTACGAAACAGGCGAATGGTGGCGCAGCTCTCTCTGAGGAGCAGACGAGCTCGATTACGAACCAGGCGCTCACCTCGCTCTCTGCCTCGATCGCGGCAACGCCCGATTTCAAATCGGCAACCGACATCCGCGTATCCGGCTCAGGCCCCGAAGCACTCAAGGCATTTGCGGTGAATGCCGAGGCCGTTCTCTTGAAGAATACTGCTGATGCGTCAACGACAGACATCAAGTATCTGCAGGCGGCGCTTATTGATAATGACGACACCGCTTTTGTACATCTTGAGTCGATATCAAAGATGTATCGCGGGTCGGCTGCTGGACTTGCGGCGCTCTCGGTCCCCGGGGAGCTTGCAGAGACCGATCTCTCTCTCATCAATACCCTCATGCGCTTGAGCGAGATAGATAGCGACTTCTCTCATGCCACTACTGACCCGCTTGCGACCATGTTTGCACTCCAACAATATATGAAGACCGTAACCGCGCTCCAGACAGCGTTCGAGAACATAGGGAAAGTATATGCGGGAGTCGGAGTACGTCTCCCCGCAGGTTTGCCAGGAGCATCGTTTGTGAATGTTATTGCAGATATAACGCCCGCAGCAGGCGGGAAATAGTATGATACTAAACCTCTCGAGCAGATTCCTTACGATACTCATCTGTTTATCGATTCTTACTCCCACAGCTTTCTTTATTGCACCACAACCAGCTCATGCGGTGTACCCCGTGTTCGACGCTAAGAATTTTTTGGCGAATGTAAAGACTGCTGCTCAAAGCACGATGAGTGTCATCAAGGAGACTCTCTCTGAAGTACATCAATACACCAGCATGGTAGCGCAACAGGCAGATTGGATTCTCAAATGGGTTCTCGAACCGTTAGCATTTGTCCTTTCGGGCAAGCTAACGAAGATGCTCACTGCCGCGACCATCGGGTTCGTCATCGGGAAGGCGAACGGCACCGGCGCCCCGCAGTTTGTCGTAGATGTGAAGCGGACGATGCAGACCGTGGCAGATGGCGCGGCACTCGCGACGCTGAAGCAGGTGGGGAATACCCGCTCGCCATTCTCCACCTCGATCGCGTCTGCGCTCAATAGCGATTATCTGAAGGGATCAACGCTCAAAGGCTTCTGGGATGCGAATATGTGCACGCTCGCGGCGACCTCGCCCGATGTCCCCGCATTCGTGAGCGGCAATTGGTATCAGGGCGGCACCATGGCGTGGTTCGCGCTCACGACGCAAGTGCAGAACGATCCCTACACGCTCTATCAGCACACGCAACACCAGCTCGCGAGCGTCATCGGCTCTGGCGCAGGCGGAGTAACCGATGTCAAAGCCGCAGATATCGCTCGCGGGAACGGGTTCATGTCGTGGTGCGGGCCGAGCAGCAGTACAAAAACGGCAGCAGCCAGCCCCGCGGCTTCTGGAGATGCAATGACCGCCTGTCTCAATTCTGGTAAAGACGCTATAACCTGCGCCAACACGACTCCTCCCGCTGGTGCCACGGGAGTTAACCCGGGTGATCCATGCATGAATAATGGGGTATTAGGAGCTATCAAGACTCCCGGGTCGCTTATCAGCAAGACGCTCGATAAAGTTCTGGGCGCCCAGCAAGACCAGATCGTCCGTATGGGGAATGTCGGGCCTGAGATCAACAGCATTATCAAGGACATTACGACGGTGATGAAGACCGTAACCATGGCATCTGATATCCTCGGCGGCAGTTCTGGCAATAATGGGCTCCTCGGAGTCGCAACGCCATCATCGGCTGGAACATCTCGACTCGCCGAGTTCCAAGGAACGGGCGACAGCTACCTCGGGGCAAGCAATACCAGCATATATCAGAACATAAGCTCATCACCGCTAACGAATGGCGGTATGGATAAGCGTATCCCGCAATATCAAGACGCATGGAACACGATAGCAAGCTCAGCAAATACTGCTTCGACTACCGTAGCATCACTTGCTGCTTTCTGTACGGCTGCAGCAACAGACCCAAACAATCTTCAATGGCAATCATTTGTCGATGCAAGCGTTGCGCAAGCCGCTGCAGCAAGAAATGCGCTTGCTACCGAGATAGCCCCAGTTCTTGCTCAGGTGAGAACAGCGTCGTCGACTGCTGCAGCAGCGACAGCAATGGTAAAGAAGGTGCAAACTGCTCTTAATGCCGGTCTTGATGTAACAGCAGATATGAACACCTTGCAGACAATGCCACCGACCGACAAAGACTTATCTACTGCCTTGCAGGGAGCGTCGAGCATCCCTGGGACAGCCGTCGCAAATCCTGCAGGATCGCTCACGGTCCCGCTCGCATCAACTGGCTCAATCGTCGATCAGATGGATCTTATCAGTACCAATGCAAATGCGCTTAAGACGTCAGTTTGTACAATCCCAACTTCCGGCTAACCTATGAAGCACTTCTTCTCAATCGCGCTCATAATGCTCTCCTGTGTCGGAGTGCTCGCGATAGCGCCGCTCGCGCATGCCGAGACGTATGACGAGTGCCTTGCTCGGACTAATGATTACGTCGGATGTGCCAATACCGCCTCCGGTAGTTCTGCACCTGCAAGTACCCCTGCTCCCACAGGGGCGGCATCTAACGGCGGTACCTCTGACGGAGGCACCTATCAGACCTGTCTCAAATCTTCTGATGCCGTAACGTGCGCCAACAAATATCCAGAGGCGACTACGAATCCAGGCGCAAATACCAATACCGATTCAAAGCCGGGCAGCGACATAGATTCAAGATTCGGCACCACTATGACATGGATCATGAGCCTCTTCGCGTGGCTGGTCGGCGTTGCGGCGCTCACGCTCGACTACGCGGTCTATTACACTGTCGTGAAGATGGGTAGCTATGTGAATAATCTTTCAGCCATCGGCGTCACCTGGCGGATACTGCGCGATGCGGGGAATATTATGCTCATATTCGGTTTCTTGGCAGTCGGGATCACGACCATCCTCAATGTCGATTGGTATGGCGGCGGGAAGAAGATGCTCCCGATGCTCCTTGTTGCCGCCGTTTTTCTCAACTTCTCGCTATTCTTCGCCGAGGCAGTCATTGATGCGGGGAATCTTTTCGCTACACAATTTTATGCGCAGATAAATGGCGGATCGCT
>JAHFMM010000016.1:0-3094 GCA_023264495.1 bacterium
TCTGGAACATCGCACGCTTCATTCTTGAGAATACTGCGGAAGCAAGCGAGCGGAAAAAGGAAAATCGGAATACGACTCGGGCTAGCGCCCTGGAGCGCACCATTTTCTCTCCTCGCGAATGTGAGCTTCTTGATGCTTGCGAAGCGCTTGTTGCGGATATCACTGACGATATGGAGCACTACCGCATCTATCTCGCCGCAGAGAAGCTCTATCACTACGTCTGGCACGAACTCGCCGACACCATCCTCGAAGAATCAAAACCGATACTCTCGGGAAATGACACTGCGGCAAAAGCTCCGCGACAGGCGCTTCTCATGCTCCTGCTCGATCGCGTTCTCCGCCTCCTCCATCCCTTCATGCCATTTGTCACCGAAGAGATCTGGCAATCGATGCCGACCAAAGACGCTCCCTTCCTCATGGTCGCGCAGTGGCCAAAGCCGCACGCCGATTCTCGGTAGTAAGACTTGGCCGAGCGGCCCGGAGCGCGACCGAGAATCGGCGTGCGGCTTTGGCCTGATATACTGGTACTATGACCCTTACTACGCTTGGATACGCATTTATCGGCGGACTGCTTCCGGCATTCATATGGCTCTACTTCCTCCTCAAGGAGGATTCCCGCTGTCCAGAACCGAAGGCAATCATAGCGCTCGCTTTCGTCGCAGGCATGATAGCAGTCGTGTTCACTATTCCGATCGAGAAGTATGTGCAGTCAACACTCACGACCGGCTCCCTGCTCACCGCATGGGCGCTTATCGAAGAAGTCCTCAAATATGGCGCAGCAGCGCTTTTCATCCTCTGGCGACCGGCAGTCGATGAGGCTCCCGACTATGTTATCTATATGATAACGGTCGCGCTCGGCTTCGCCGCGGCAGAGAACATGCTCTTCCTTCTGACGCCCTTTGCAAGCGGCCAAGTTGCTGCCGGAATCTTCACGAGCGATATGCGCTTCATCGGCTCAAACCTGCTCCACGTCATTGCATCAGCCACCATCGGCTTCTCCCTTGCCTTCTCGAGCAAGAGCACGCCGCACGTACGGCTCCTGATGAGTTCTGGCGGACTTATCCTCGCGATAGCGTTGCACACAGCGTTTAATGCGCTTATCATGACACAAGGCGCTTCGACCACCATTACGGCACTCTTCCTTGTCTGGATAGCGGCTGTCGTCTTCTTAGCAACATTCGAGGTGCTCAAATATTTCCAGTACCGTAACCTTCCCTCTAACACTTGCCAATCATGATTAAGCGCTCTTTCTTCGAACGTCTCACTGGTGCGTCATCAGACACATTCGACTCTTTTGATGATGTGTCGAGCGCAATTCCGGCAACTCGCGATGATTCTTCGAATCGTCCTGACAAATCCCTGTCTCATCCGGAGACGCCCGACGACACTTCTTCGGTACATGAAGGCCAGCTCCCGGTCGATGTCTACCAGACAACTGGCGATATTGTTATCCACGCCTTTGTTGCTGGCGTACGCCCTGACGAACTCAGTATTTCTATAAGCCGCGATATGGTGGAGATCGGCGGCTCTCGCGCTGAACGCTCTCAGGTCTCGGCACCCGACTATTTCACCCGCGAGCTCTTCTGGGGCTCATTCTCTCGCACGGTCGTTCTCCCTCAGGAGATTGACGTTGATGCTGCCACCGCAACGGCGAAAGACGGCCTGCTCACGCTCACGCTCCCCAAGCTCGATCGCACACGGCAGACTAAATTGCGCGTCAAAGCGGGCTAATCGGTGCTTGGAGTCGGGATCGCCTCTCGCCGTGCTCGGCTCGAAACCTACGGCGTCTCTTCGACGCCTGCGGCCCGCGGTTCGATTCTATGTCTCCAAACGCATCTTTCGTTCCACTCAATCTGTGCTTGGAGTCGGGATCGAACCGACGACCCCTTCCTCTTCAGGGAAGTGCTCTACCAACTGAGCTATCCAAGCGTTTTCTAGCTATTGCTTAACCTGTACGGAGTTTAGCAGTTTTTGCAATTCTGCGGAAGATGGGAGACCGAAGATACCGGCCGGGGCGAGCCCGGGAGTCGCCGAGAACTTCGCAGCGATCGGCTGGAGGTATTGCTGATAGAGATACAGCGGGAGGAGCAGGAGCACGGCCCAGATGACAACCTTGGTAATGACCCCTATCCAATGATCGCGCCGGATAGCGCGAAGCATCTGATGGTTGTCGCGCGCGAGCGCGTGCGTCTCTTCAAGCAGCTTCTTTGTCTCCGGATCCATATGCGGACAGTATACCATCACTGAGTCCTGTTTTGTGTTACTCTTCTTCGCAAGCCCCCTTAGTTCAATGGATAGAACGGCTCACTCCTAACGAGCTGATTCAGGTTCGACTCCTGGAGGGGGCACCCTTAGACCGCAACGCCCAGAGTCGAAGCGAGACGCTCCTGGTCGAAGCCGATAATCATCTCATCATTCACAATGATGACCGGAACGCCCATCTGACCGGACTTCTGGATCATCTCTTGGCGCTTCTCAAGGTCGCTCGCGACATTGTGCTCGGTATAGGCAATACCCTTATCCTTCAAGAAATCCTTCGCCATCTGACAGAAGTGACACGTCGGGGTGCTGTAAATAGTGACTGTTTTGTCCATGATTGTTGTTAGTTACTCCCCTAGTATACCATCTATCGTTGTCCACACTATTCTCCGAAGTACCAAGTGCGGGTACCGGGAATCGAACCCGGGTCTCAACCTTGGGAAGGTCGCATTCTACCACTAAACCATACCCGCAATCTAAAACCATTGGAGCACCTTCTGCCACCACGTGAGCTGGGGCGTTGTCGTCGCGACAGCCGGTGGTACCACGATAATAACTTCTTCGCCAGGGCGCGCAACCCCGAATGACGTCCGAATAGCCGTATCCTGGCCGCGCGCTGTGCCGAGAGCAGCCATATTTCCTTCGAGCACCGCCTTCCGTCCTTCGAGGGTACTGAATTGCTGCTCGACCCGATGCGCTTCAGATACAGCGAGCTCGGTCTTATCGACAAGCCCCCAGATGAGCGCCATGAGCCATGCGCTCATCAGAGCAAGTATCCCCACGATAACCCCTTTCTTCCACTGATTCGCGCGCATGTTCCCAGTATACCGCAAAG
>JAHFMM010000016.1:3194-13775 GCA_023264495.1 bacterium
TCGAGCATCTTCTTCTTTCCCTTCTTCTGCTTATCGAGGAGCTTGTTCTTGCGCGAGACATCGCCGCCATAGAGATATCCCGTCACGTCTTTGCGCATCGCCGAGAGCGAATGCGAAGCGATGATGCGCCCCTGCGCCTGCGCCTGAATCTTGGTGACGAAGAGCTGCTTCGGCAGCAGCGCATGCAGCTTCTCAACCATCTTCTCCGCCTCTTCTTGTATGCGACGACGAGCGATCACGCGCGCGAAGGCTGGCACCGGCTCTTCGGCAACGAGAATGTCGAGCCGCACCACATCGGCAGGGCGCTCGGATAAGATCTCATACGAGAGCGAGGCATACCCCGATGACACATTCTTCAGCGTATCGAAGAAGCCACGCATGAGTTCGCGGAGCGGCATCTCAACCGTCATCTCGACTCGTCCATCGATATAGGTCTCGGTGCCGGTCGTCTGCGCCTCATGATCATAGAGCACCTGTATGAGCGCGCTCACGGTCTCAGGCGGCGTGATGATGATAACGCGCGCCCACGGCTCTTCGATCATCGCAATGTCGCCATGCTCGGGGAACTTCGCTGGTGTATAGATCGTCTCGCGGACACCTTGTGTATTGGTTACGACGTACGAAATGGTCGGTATCGTGACAACAAGCGAAAGACCGAATTCACGCTTCAAGCGCTCCGTAATAATCTCCAGATGCAGGAGGCCGAGGAATCCGCAGCGGAATCCGCGTCCAAGCACGCCTGACGACTCCTCTTCGAACGAGAGCGACGAATCGGAAAGCCGCAAGCGCTCCAACGATTGCCGCAAGAGCGGCAAATCGTCTTGGCTCTCAGGATAGACCGATGCCCACACTACCGGACGCGGGCGCCCATATCCAGGAAGTTCTGGGAGCGCTCCGCGAGCAAGACTGATCGTGTCGCCAACCGCGACGACACCCGGCTCTTTTATCCCTGTTACGACATACCCGATCTCTCCAGCCCCAAGCGAGTCGGCTGGTGTTTCATCCGGAGCGAAGATACCCGTCTCAAGCGCGACAAAGTCTTTCTTAGCGGCACGAAAGGTAAGCGACTGCCCTTTTGCAAAGGTGCCATCAAACACGCGAATATACACGACAACGCCGCGATGCTTTGAATAGGAGAAATCAAAAACAAGTCCGCGCGCTTCTTGTTCATCTGACTGCCGCGGCGGGGGGATCCTCTCGATAATCGCGTTCAAGAGCTCGCTCACGCCGGCACCCGTCTTCCCTGATACTGGAATTATTTCTTCCTTTGAGATATCGAGAAGTTTCGCGAGTTCCGTAGACACCTCATCAACGCGCGCAATGGGCGAATCGATCTTTGAGATGACCGGAATGATCACACACTCTTGAGCTCTGGCCATCGCAAGGGTCGTCAACGTCTGCGCTTGCACCCCTTGCGTTGAATCAACCAAGAGGAGCACTCCTTCGACCGCCTTCAAGGCGCGCGACACTTCATAGGAGAAGTCGATATGGCCGGGCGTGTCGATAAGATTGAGCACATAGTCGCCATACTGCATGCGTACCGGCTGCATCTTGATCGTGATACCGCGCTCGCGCTCGAGATCCATGCGGTCGAGCACCTGATCGCGCATCTTGCGCTCAGGGATCGTGCCTGTCCGTTCAAGCAAGCGGTCCGCAAGCGTCGACTTGCCGTGGTCAACGTGCGCGATGATAGAAAAGTTGCGGATGTGGTCTTGGGTCACGGTTGTGGTGGCTCTTCAGCTGACGGCGCGAGCGCGAGCGGCTCATTGTGCGAGCGGTTGAGCAATCTTGCGAGCGCTTGCGTCACTATGCTGAACTCTTCATTCTCGACGAAGAACAGTACGCCCGCGGCAGCGAGAAGGCCCCCCAGACCGGCGCCGCACCCCTGGATGAACACTGCGGCGAGCGTTGTGAGCGGCGCAATACCGCCTTCAAGAAACAGGATCAGGTAGGCCGCCATCCCGCCAGCAACCGCGGCAAGAAGCCCATCGGCAAGCGGCCGCACGAGCGTACGCGCCAGATCAGGCGTCACCGAACGCAAGGCAAGCAGCGAGAGAACGACCAAGAGGAGTTGCCCGCTTGTCGCCGCGAGCGCGATGAAGAGTATCGCCGTCCCGGGGATATCTCCGACCTTCAAAAGCGCGGCAAAAGATGTCTGCAGATTCGATGCTGCAGGGGTGAGGAGCCAGGACGCGAACGCTATCGTGAGCAGCGCGCTCGCTACCTGGTACGCGAGCGGGCGCCACGACTGACGCACCGCATAGAGCGCGCGGGAGAAGAGGAGGACAAGCCCTTGCGCCGCGAGACCGATTGCAAGAATCGCGAGAAGCGCGGCGGTAAGGCGGGTCGCATTCCAATCAAAGGCGCCTGTCCCGAGCACGACGCGTACGAGATGCGCCCGTAAGACCACGATGAGCCCGAGTGCTGTCGTCGACCAGAGGATGATGTGCCGCGCGCCTGTCGAGAGAATCGAGGTAAACTCACTCCGCCGTTCAAGCCCTGATGCCTCAGAGAGCGACGGGAATGCGGCAACCGCATACGAAGAACCGATGAGTGCCAGCGGGATCGCTTCAAGATTGCTGGCAAAGGTGAAGACCGAGACCGCTCCCGTCCCGAGACGCGAGGCAAACGCCGTGAGCACCAATGCCGTAACTGATCCGGCGCCGAGCGCGAGCGAGCGCGGAACAGAGTCGCGCATAATCGGCCACATCACTGCAAAGCGAGGCCATTGGAAATGAGGGAACACCCCTTCCTCAATAAGAACGGGTATGTTCACCATGAGATACGCCACCGCGCCAAGCACGACACCGAAGCCGAGGCCGGCGAGCCCCCAGACCGGATACAAGACGACCGCGCCGAGGATGATACCGAGATTGTAGAGCACGGGCGAGATTGCGAAGAGGACGAATCGCCGATGCACTTGCGTCACGCTCCCGAAGATGCCGGAGAGGCCAAGCAGGATCGGTTGGATAAGCAAGATGCGCGCGAGAAGCACGAAAGCGTCCGATGCGCCGGATGTGGCGAGGTCGGGATACAGGAACGCGAGAAATTGCGGCATGAACATTGCGAGAATCACGCAAAGCGCCCCTCCAAAAGCGAAGAGGAAGGTTGCCGACTCTGAGAGAAGACGGCGAGTCGTGTCGCGATCCATACCCATGATGCGCGGTATGAGCACATACGCGCTCACGAGCGACGAGACTAGTGCAAACACAAGATCGGGGACACGGAATGCGGCATAATAAAGATCGAGTGTGTGTCCCGCCCCGAAGGTGTGTGCGAAGGTGCGATCGCGCAGGAGCGCGAGAAGCTGTGAGGCAAGCGTAAGAGCGGCGAGCAAGTACGCGGCCTGATGCAGGCCGCGTACGGGAGCCTTGATACGCGCTAAAATCCCTTGAACCATAGCCCTATCATACGCTACTCCTGCGGAGAACGGTACTGTCTATGCTTCTCTTCTCCGCGCATTGTGCTATAATCCAGCACGGACTTGGTTAGGCGATCGCTCCACACGTCGCAAGACGCTGTGGGGAGGAAAGTCCGAACATGCGCCAATTATTTGGCAGCAAGGTAGCGGGTAACGCCCGCCGTCCGTGAGGATAGAGGTGCCTACAGTGACGCTTGCGAGCGAAAGCGAGCAAGCATCCCGAGAGGGATGAATCTTCATATAAGTTTAGGGCTTGCCCTGAGCGAAGTCGAAGGGTGCAACGAATAAATCCTTACCCGCATGCAAGGCCGTGCCCCTATGGGGAGTGCCGCTCGAGGTGCGTGGCAACATGCACCCCAGATAAATGATCGTCCGCGACAGAATTCGGCTTATCGACCAAGTCTGCACAAATGAGAAATCCCACGCTCCTGCGTGGGATTTCTCATTTTATATAACCTTCTCTCTAAATGATTTCGCAGGTACCGCCGGCACAGGCGAGCTCGCGTTTCATATCGCTTTCGTCCTGGCGCTCATACGAGATGAGTTGCGAGTAATCAACCTTTGGGAAACGGGCGAGGCGCTCGTCATACTCCTCTTTCGTGATCGTCTCATATGGCGCGAGGCGATACACATGATTACTGCGCGGGAGGAATGAGAGCCCGCCGATGATATTCCAGTTCCGCTGGACCCACTCGACGACTCCGATCCACTCATCATCGCCGACTGAGATTGTCGCTGATGGATTGTGTTCGGTAAAGTTCAATTTGACCATCTTCCAATACTCAAGCTGGTCGAGTGCCGAGAGATCATTCTTGAAGCGGGCCTCTTTGGAATGATCCGGGGCCTTGACCGGGAACTCGAAAACGTAGGTGTTCGCTTCCTCCATCGACTGCCCCACCTCCGGATAATACGGCACGCCCTGATCGCGCAGCATCTTGAAGAGCGAGTCGGTCGCACTGATACGCACTCGGCGGATATAGTAGGGCGCATGGCGCGGGTGGATACCTGAGGCGCAATCGAAAGTCTGTGAGACCGTACCCGACGGCTTGACCGCCGTAACCGACATCGAGCGCTCGATGCCGAAACGCTTTGCATAGGTTGCATTTGTCTTGACCGCCGTATCACGCATCTTACGCATCACCTCTGCCTGGCGCACCACCGGCGAGTCCCATTGGCCGGTAATCGAGACGCCAAGCAAGCGCTCCGTCGTGCAGTGATCAGTCCATTCTTTCGAGATGAAGTTGAACTTGGTCAGTGTCGATTGGTACGTACCCACAATGGCGGCGAGACGCGCCTTGCGCAGAAGCGAGGCTTCAGTATCATTCGCGCGCGCGATAACCTCGGAGAGGTTGCAGAATTGCTTTGACTGCAAGATGATCTCGGCGCACGGGTTTGTGCCGATTGAGCCGCGCACGACGCCATCTTCACCGATGAACCCGACCGTCTTGAAATGTTCAATGCGCCGCTTCGGCATGGTCTCGGCGAGTGCGCCGCGATTGAAGATTCCTCGCTCGCCGGTGTTGCTCTTCATGAGCGCCACCCACTCGTCCATAAGTTCCGTATTGGTCGGCTGCATCTCGTAGACGGCAGAGTTGTTCGCCACCGAGCGGTGCGAGTCGGTCATATAGAATTGCCCCTTCTTCGCATCGCGCATCTCGACATCATCGAGATCGGAAAGCGAGATCATCGCCGTGCGGCGGACACCGCCCGCAACGACACACTCGCCGATCTTGCAGATGATATCGTGCACATCAATCGCGCGCAGACGGCGACCCTGGCGTGCCAAGATGCGTTCGCGGACAAAGGCGAGGAGCGAGCGGAGCGGCTCTGGACCCGAGGCCTTACCGCCCATCGTCTTCAAGCGTGCTCCGATCGGACGAATCTGCGAAAAATCGAAGGCGAGGTCGGTACCAGCATACCAGGTCTTGAGCCCGAGCGTGAGCGCGTCGCACCATCCTTCTTTCGAGTCGGCAATGCTGTGCGCCACGAGCTTCCTCCCTCCCTGCTTCATGATCTGCGGAAGCTGTTCGACGTTTTGACTCTCAACGGCAAAGCCGACACCACACCCCTGCATCGAAATATACATGATCTCAGCAAAGTCTTCTAGTTTCGTGGGCGCCGTGAAAGTGCAGTTGTAGGCGCACGTGTTGCAGCGGCGCGCCGCTTCTCCTGAAAACTGCATGAGCCGCATCGAAGGCATGACTTCTTGCTTCAGAATCGCTGAACGCACTTCTGTATATTCTTTTTCAGTAAACTTATTACCGAGATTCTCACGCATAAAGCTCACGTACCGATCCACGGTCTCGACCCATGTCTCGCGACGACCTTCTTCTGGGATCCACTTCGCATACGATCGTAAATACACAAACTCGCCCAATGCATTTCCCTCAAAATATTTCTTGCTTTCTTCATTCAGCTTCCTGACATGCTCGGGAATCTCGATATGCGCTGCACGCATCTGCTCGCGCTTGTCGCGGTAGAGGATGTACGACTTCGCAACCTTCACGAAATCATTCAAGATGAGATATTTCTCAACCGAATCTTGTATGCCCTCGACAGTCGGGAGGAAGCTCTTATACTTCTTCGCAAATCGTGCCAGTTCGCCGACAACTTGGTGCGCAATAAGCACAGCATCTTCCTGCCCTCCTTCCCCTGCCTCCAACATCGCCTTCAACACCGCCGAAACAATCTTGTCGAAGTCAAAAGCGACGAGCCGCCCGTCTCGTTTCTCGATATGAGGGATAGTCTCACGATATCGCCGCGTTTCTTTCGAGATTTGCGGCTCCGCCGCGGTAACACCTTTGACGGGAGCCTTCCCAAGAGACGAAACTTTTGCGGCTTTTGGCATAGACAGGACGGTTAGGGATTAAAGGATTAATGCTGGCGAGTTCGTATTACTCATTCTACTCCTCATCAATCAGAATGCCATGTGGACAGTGTTACTCCGAAACAGTCTGAATATTTTTCAACTCGCAGGGCGTCCCGGTAGCCATCAGGTGTGCCTCAGCAAAGCCTGCAGCGGTCTCAAGGACATACCGCGCCGGAACTTCTGGATAAAAGACACTCGGATATGTTGCTGGAGAGACGTCGCGCGCAATCGAGACGATGCGTCCGTTACTGTCGAGCCAGAATATGTCGATCGGGACAAGCATATCCTTCATCCAGAAGCCATATGCGTCATCGTGGGAGAACACGAAGAGCATGCCATAATCGTCTGGGACATTCGTGCGACCAGAAAGACCCTGCTCAAGCGCGGCGGTTGTTGTCGCATACTCAATATTCAAGGACACGCCGCCGCACACGACTGACTCATGATCTGGCTCGGACGGTGTCTTATAGAACCACGCCGCACCCGCCAAAACCGCAATCAGTATGACTCCAGAAATAGCAATGCGATTCGACATACGTCCTGATATATCGAGCGATCAGGACTTCTGTCCTTTCTGCCAAGCACGCCCTAAGGGCATCCCCTTCCTAATAAGGCCGATCAGGATGAGCCCGAAACCGGCAAGAAGCACGAGATGGAAGTACCACCACACGACATTCCATTCCTGATAAAAGAGCGGGATGATTCCCGTATTAATCAACACAGCGAGGCTGGCAACCATATACACAAAGAGCGTATTTGGCTTCTCATAGAACTTCTCGATGAAGAGGAGGGTGAGGATAGCGAACAATATTCCGGTGGGGATTATCGTGAATGTATCTATATTGGCGGCGATCCTCCCTGTTATAATCGGCGCAAACACGATTGTCGCCAACCAACAAAGCGCGAGAGCGATCGTGATGAGCAGAATGACGACTCTGCGCTTATAGATTCTCCCTGAGAGATTCGGGAGGGATACTATTGATAGGGTGAGCAAAGCTGCACCGAGCGGCAATGTTGCATGTTCAGTAACGTCAAAGACTGACTCAGTTAGAAAATGCGATCCGAACACGCTTACAGCATGCGCAGCAAACCCGAGACCGAAGACGCAGAAAGCAAGCGCAGTAAACAACACTTGCGGATCCTTATCTTTCAGATAATCCTGATGGTAGGAGAAATATGCCGTATAAAAGGCTATGGCGCAGATACTAGCGAGAAGGATCGTATGACTGGCCTGATTAACATATACCGTAGTCAGTGAGAAATTCTGTAATATCAAAATAAACAACACAAAAGGCGCGAGAAATGCTCCCAGCGCAACCAGGAAGATGTTTCTTGTACGCAAGGTATCCTGTGCCATCTTCCCTATCATATTACCACGCTTAATAACACCATAAGATGGTACGAAATAACTATTGGCGGAGGCGGAGAGATTTGAACTCTCGAGACCCGTTTAGAGCCTGCCGCCTTTCCAAGGCGGTGCACTAGACCACTATGCGACGCCTCCGTATTCGTTTGTTATAGCAGAAAAAATCTCTTTTATCATACGATCAGTAATTCGTCTTGTCCTTGGAATTGTAGACTTCGACTTTGTTCCGACCGGCCCTCTTTGCGGCATAGAGCGCCTTATCAGCGCGCCCGAGGAGCTTGGTCGAGTCAATCGGGAGATCAGACACCGCCTCGCAGATGCCGATACTCACGGTCACGCCGTACTTACGGAGTGTCGGTTCACTCTCGATCGCCATCCGGACCCGCTCGGCGAGTGTGGCGGCCGTATCACCGTCAGTATTCGGGAATATGACGACGAATTCGTCGCCGTGCGGACGAGCGACGATGTCTTTGCTTCGGAAGGAATCCTTCATGATGCGCGCTGCTATCTTGATGGTCGCATCGCCTTCTTCGTGACCGAAGGTGTCATTCACCTTCTTGAAGTTGTCGAGATCGATGAATGCGACCGAGAGCTTCTTGATCGGTTCCGCCATGTCCTTGCGATGCTCTTCTATCTTCTGGTACATATGCGCGAGCAGGAGTTCGAGCTCGCGCTGGAAGTATCTCCTATTAGGCAGTTCGGTCAGTGGATCAATATCAAACTTCTGCTCAAGCTCGATAACATGCTCTTGTTGTTCTGCGATTCTCTTATCTTGCTCTTCGACATGCCATCTGCTGAGCCCTTCTTCAAGGTCGGCTATCTTCCGCTCTTCTTCTGACCGAAGAAGCTCTGCATCGAGATTCTTATCCGATGTGCCTCGCGTAAAGCGTTCTCCGAAGAATCTCATAGCGTGTGAGTAGCTTCCTCTCCGGGGGAATGCGTCTTGACTTGATTCCTGCCGTCTCGTTTTGCACCATACAGCGCTTCGTCGGCGTATTCTTGCAAGATTCGCGGATTAGTTGATTCTTTTGATGAGACGACCCCGAAGCTCGCAGTGAGCGCGAGACCGGGATATCCGCTGAGCGTCAGCTGACTGATTTTCCGCCGGATCTCTTCGGCATGGAGGGCGGCGGTGTGCGCATCGACTCCCTTCATGAGAATCATGAGTTCCCGTCCATTTATGCGAGCTATAGTATCGGTCTCGGGTATCGACATCATGAGCAATGAAGCGACCTGTCGCAGCACCTCGTCGCCGGCGGCGTGGCCATAGGTCGTATTCACCTTTTCAAGATGGTCAACATTGAGCGCGATGAGTGCGATTTCTTTCAGAGGCTCTTTACCCGCAATCTGTCCTTCTTGTTCTCCCTTGAGGCAAGCCAGCGCGTGCTCAAGCTCATGCCGAAACACCTTCAAACCTGTGAGCCCTGTGAGCGCGTCAATGCCGTCTTGCTGTGCGAGATATTCGATATGCCGTCCCGCTCCTTCGCCCGAGAATATCTTCTGCGTATCATTGGACATCTCCTCACGCTCTTCTTCCTCTTGGATGCGTCTCGCCAAGTTCTTAATGCTTGCCGCAAGATTGAGTATTATCGATTTCATGCGTATAAGTATATCCCCTACAGGGGTACCGGTCTACCATCTGCCTGAGGCGCCGCCGCCGCCTGAGGCGCCGCCGCCGAATCCGCCAAAACCTCCACCACCGAGACCACCACCGGAGCCGCCAGTCCACCAAGGTGGTGGCAAGCCGCTCGTCTTGGCGTTCTCGTATCCTTTTGAAACAACATAGTCGAACAAGAGACCAAGAACTACCAAGACAGCCGTAACTGATACCGCGGAGAACATGCCGAGCGCGAAGAATCCCCCGATACCGAGACCGCCGAGCAATCCAACGATACCACCTGCCCACCACGAACGGCTGCGTGCGAGCATCGCACCGAGAATTTGGATGGCGAATACCGCGACGACGATGATCGACATCGGGTCGATCCCTCCCGTGGTCGACGATGTTTGACCCGAGCCGACATATTCGCCTTTCGTGGCTTGCTCGATCGCGTGTATACCCGCCGTTACTGCACTATCATAGTCGCCTGCTTGTAAGAGCGGCGTCATTTCATTGTTCAGGATGCTCTGCGCGATCGCGTCAGGGAGCGCTCCCTCGAGCCCGTACCCGACCTCGATGCGCATCTTGTGCTCTGCGATAGCGAGAACGAGTAATACGCCGTTGTCTTTATTTTTTGTGCCGATCTTCCAATCTGCGAAGAGCTTCACGGCGTAGTTCTCGATATAATCATTATCTATTGAGGGAACTGTGACGACCACCACCTCGTTTGACGTGCTTTTCTCGAAGTTCACCAGCTCGTTCTCGAGATTTTGTCGTGCCTGCGCGCTCAAGACGTGCGCGAAATCATTCACATATCCGGTCGGATTCCCCGGTGAGATATACGCCAGCGCATTTGGCGCAAAAGCTATCGTCGCAATGACGACAACGAACATGGTAACAATCGGTCTCATTTAGAGCGTTACTTTGGGAGCATTCTCAGCACCGGCTTGCGCCTCGAACATCGTATGGGGCGCGAATCCGAACATGCTGGCAACAAGCGACCCAGGGAATGATTTGACGCTCACGTTATAATCGCGAACGATCTCGTTGTAGCGCATACGCTCTACCGCTACTCGATTCTCCGTACCCGAGAGTTCGGCCATGAGGCTCTGAACTGCATCGATCGACTTCAGCTGCGGATAATTCTCCATGATGGCGATGAGACGTCCAAGCGACGACTCGACCTGCGTTGCGGCAGCGGCTTTCTGGTCTGGCGTCGTCGCCCCCGCATACTGCGAACGCGCATCGGCAAGCGCAGTAAAGACACTCTGCTCCTGCTTCATCGCGCCCTGCACCGACGATACGAGATTCGGGATAAGATCAAG
>JAHFMM010000017.1 GCA_023264495.1 bacterium
TGCCGAGGGCGGGGATTGAACCCGCACGAGCCTTTAACAGCTCACGACATTTTAAGTGTCGAGTGTCTACCAATTTCACCACCTCGGCGTAACTTCTTATTTCTACCACAATGCGTGGGTTTTAAGCTATGGCAATTAGGACAAAGGATGCGTAAGTTCTCAAGACGATTGTCAGAATGGTCTCCATTTATATGATCTATTTCTATAGGAATCCGACCATCGTCACTCTGTTTTGCCCACCCGCATTCTTCGCATTTCTGACTTTTCAAGCCAGCCTTAAACAGGCGTTTCTTCAGCTGGTAAGTCGAAAAATTGCTGCTTGATACGAGGATTTCCTCAAGAGTTCGGACGGGTTCTTTGGGTATGCTCTTATTTTTGCTCCAACCCTTGCCAAGAAAATGTGAAGTGTCGATTTTATATATTTCGGTATATTTTGCAAAGTAACGATAGTTTCCACCAGCACCACGCAAACCCATTTGTTCTAGAGCCTCGCGTACACTTATAGACGATGCCACTACCTTTCGTAAAGCTTTTTCTTCCCAATGTCTCCTTGTGGTCATCGCATATATAGTATACACCATACACGTCCACCATTCCCCTAGAGGCCCGGGCGGGAATTGAACCCGCGCATCGCGGTTTTGCAGACCGCTGTGTTACCACTTCACCACCGGGCCGGCTCCTCTCATACTACTAACTTTTCGGTGATTCGCCTATGGGCGCTTCTGCTGATTCGCGATTGTCGAGTACGAACTCGACACGCGGGAGCGGCCGCAGGCGCGTATGCGTTTTGAGATGATCAGAGAATGCTTCGCGTTGCCGCTCGAGGAAGGCGAGCGCGGCGCGCGCCTTCTCTTCAGGAAAGATGCTTACGAAGATGAGCACGCGCTCGCCTCGCGAGACCGGCTCGGCGCGGATAACAGTAATAAGCGAATCATTTCCAGCTTCACGTCTGATGAATTGCGCCGCCTCGTGAGCGATGATTGAGAGTCCTCGCCCGGATCGTTCGGTTGAGCTCATGCGTCAGTAGTGATGAAGGCGACCAGCTCATCGCCGTAGGTCGCATCGGCGCGCATCTCGATCTCGGTGCCGAAATCTCCTTCGACCCGTATCTCTTTCACATCGGCGCGGGCTTGCTGCAGATTCACGATCTTGCCGCGTCCGACCTCTTCTCCCGCGCGCATAAGCTTCACCAAGTTGCCAACGGTAAGGGTACCGGCCTGATGCCGCGCTCCAATGACCTGCTTCTTACCGCTTGTTGAGAAGACTTTGAGTACTAATGCCCGACCAATTTCTTTTTCAGCCGATATGGCCGGTACGCGTTCTGCAAGAAGATCGGCAACCTTTTCAGAGAGCTCGTAGATGATCGAGAAGGTATAAATGCTGACCTGATCGCGCTCGGCCAGATCGCGCGCAATCGCATCCGTGCCGACATTGAATCCGATGACGATGCCGCCGGAAGCATTCGCAGTCTTCACGTCGCCCTCCGAGACGCTCCCGACTCCGGTAGTGATGATGCGTATCGCCGCGCGCTCATGAGTGATCTTCGCGAGTTCATGGATGAGAGCATCGATTGATCCGGCAACATCGGCCTTAATGATGATTGGGAGTATTACGACACTCTCATCGGTCGCTTCACTTTCTTTCTTCACTGTCTTTTTCTGCGCTTGCGCGAGCGCCTCAGCTTCTTTCTTACTCGACACAACGCTGAAGAGTGTTCCGGCAGTCGGCAATTTATTGAATCCTGATATGCGCACCGGCTCTGACGGGCTCGCTCGTTCGACCCGCTTGCCGAGGAAGTTCTCGATGAATCGCACGGGCGCGTAGGCATCATCCGCGACAATGAATCCGCCAAGCTCAAGCGAACCGTCTTTGATTATGAGTGTCGCGCTGGCGCCTCGCCTCGGATCCTGGGTCGCTTCGAGGACGAATCCGGTCGCGCTCGCGTCCGGATCGGCAGTCAGCTCTGCGAGATCGGCTGAGAGAAGGACGAGGTCGAGCAATTCTGGGACGCCTTCGCCGCTCTTTGAAGAGACAGGAGCATAGGCGATGTCGCCGCCCATGCCTTC
This sequence comes from bacterium, assembly GCA_023264495.1. Lineage (GTDB taxonomy): Bacteria > Patescibacteriota > Minisyncoccia > Phycocordibacterales > Phycocordibacteraceae > C7867-001. Next base: position 2,067 of record JAHFMM010000017.1, read on the forward strand.
AATATAGATGCCATGCTCGACGAGCGAGAGCTTCGTGTGTTCGATGTCGGCGTTGTTCTTGTCAATCTTCGTGATGGCGACGAGATAGGGAATGCCAGCTTCGGTGATTGCTTTGAGCGCGTCGAGTGTTTGTGGCATCACCCCTTCGTCTGCGGCGACGACGAGGATTGCGATGTCAGCTGCGGCGGCGCCGCGGGTGCGGAGCGCTTTGAACGCTTCGTGTCCGGGCGTGTCGAGGAAGGTGACTGGGCGGTCATTGTGGAGGGCGATATAAGCAGCGACATGCTGGGTGATACCGCCTGCTTCGCCCGCAACGACATTCGCCTTCCGGATGTAATCAAGGAGGGAAGACTTGCCGTGATCTATGTGGCCCATCACCGCGATGATGGGCGGCCGTGCCGCGCGTGCCATAATCCTCCTATTTCATCACAAAAATGGCTTAATCGCAATCAGTTCACTAGATGCGGTAGAATAAGAATCATGTGGTTTAAGCGAAGAGCATATCTTGATGTTGCTGCGGGAATAGGCGGGAACCCGTCATCGTCGCACGAGGAGGGGCGGCGCGCGAAGGCGGTGCTTGAAGAGGCGCGCGTCTCGATCGCACGTCTTACCGAGGTTGCGCCTGACGATGTCATCTTCACGAGCGGCGCGACCGAGAGCAATGCGCTGGCGATACTCGGGAGCATCCGCGCGCTCCGCGGCGCGGGGAAGCATGATTTCCATGCGTTATATCTGCCGAGCGCGCATGCCTCAATCATTGAGAATATGAAGCTTCTTGCGGAGGAGGGAGTTGTTGTCGAGCCGTTGCCGATCAAGGAGTACCGTGTTGATACTGACGCGCTCCGAGCGATGCTCTGCAAGGAGACAGTCCTCGTGTCGATGGACGCGGTCTGCGGTGAGACAGGAGTTGTGTGGAATACGCGCGAGGTTTCTCAGGTGTTGCAAAAGCACGGGCAGAAAGGCTATTCTCTAGCTCCTTCGGGCCTCGTCAGAACGAGTCAGCCAGTCGCGTCGAGAACAGCCTTTCTGCCCGTGCTGCATGTTGACGCAAGTCAGGCGCCGCTCACTGAGAAGATCACGCGCGATCATTTTGGTGCCGACCTGCTCACGTTTGACGGCGCAAAGGTCGGTGCGATGCATGGCATCGGAGTGCTCATTGCACACCGGACAATCCCGCTCGTTTCGCTTTATCGCGGCGGTGGACAGGAACGCGGTCTGCGACCGGGAACTGAAGATGCAGAGCGGGCGGGAATGTGCGCGGCGGCGCTCCGCGCCGCCGCGCACAGTCGCGTACCCTTTTGTACGGCCGCCGCGCATGAACGGATACGGCTCATTGCGCGCATCAAGGAGGGAATCCCGGATGTGTATGTTCAAGAAGGCCGCACGCAAGCGCCGAACATCCTCAGCATCTCGCTTCCTGGCCGCGACACCGATTATCTCGTCGCGCTCATGGATGAAGACGGGTTCGCGATCTCGACACGGAGCGCGTGCGAGACGGATTCTGACGAAGGGTCCCGTGCGGTATTCGCGCTTACCGGCGACCGGGAACGAGCTCGTGCGACACTCCGTATATCGTGGGGGCCGGACACCCCGTCTCGTATATTGATCCGTTTCGCGCACGCGCTCGTGCGGGCAATCGCGTTCATTGACAGAGGGTACGGGAGGTAGCATTATATACCTATGAACATAGAAGAACTCTCTAAATCACAGCTCATCCTGCTCACGATCCTCGTGAACTTCGTCACGTCGGTCGCAACCGGCATCTTGACCGTGTCGCTCCTCGACCATGCGCCCGCTTTCGTTACGCAGACCGTGAATCGTGTCGTCGAGCACACCATCGAGACGGTCGCCGCCGCGGCGCCGGCAACTATCATCCAGCAAGTGTCAGCACCGGCACCGTCAAACCAAGACCTTGTGACCGCAGCTATCGGCGCAGACGCCATGCGCGTTGTAGCGTTGTATTCAGCGCAGACCGGCACTTCGACGCCGGCGATCGCGATTGGTACCTTCCTGCCAAAGTCCCGCGCGGTCGCAACGGCGGCTCAAGACGCGCTCCCCGATGAATTGCTCGTCGAGTTTACCGATGGTACGCATAGTCCCGCGTCGCTTGCGCATAAGGGTAAGGGTGTTGCAATATACGGCTTTGGGAATGACACGGTGCTGCCGAAGATGCCCGCGCCAACGCTCGTTGCGGCGAGCGATTTGAAGCTCGGCCAGACCGTCTTGGCGATCAGTTCTGAAGGAAGCGCGGCGACGGGCATTATCTCGCGCGTGAGCGATAAGGGTATCCGCACGACCCTTCCTGATATCGGGACGGGGAGCGCCGCAGTTGATCTTGCGGGGAACCTTATCGGCATCGCTTCTGGCAGCGCGCCCGGCGTCCTCTTTAGCTCAGACATCATAACGGCGCTCCTCAACGCCACCACGACAGCCGCAACGGTGTCGGCAGACGCTTCAGCAAAGAGTTGATGTCTTATTGCCATGCCGCCATTTAATAACTTCACCACCAAAGCAAAAGAAGCCGTTCGCCGCGCGCACGAGCTCGCGATAGAGCGCGGGCAGAATCATGTCTCACCGCTCCACCTGCTTGCCGCACTCGTGCTCCAAGAGGAGTCGCTCGTGTTCTCGATCCTTGATCGGATGGAGGTCGACACAATCATGCTTGCAGATGCAGTGATCGAACATCTCGAGTCGCCGGAAAGCGCCTCCGTACTTTCGCCGTCCTATCAGATCTATCTGACGCCTGATCTCGCACAGGCACTCGAGGCATCGGGGAAGATCGCGGCGCGTATGAACGATGCTTTTGTCGGTACGGAACATCTTTTCCTAGCCATTCTCGAGCACCCAGGACCTACGGCCGACATTCTCGCTCGTTTTTCGATCAGTCGTGACGCGGCACTTGCGCTTCTCAAGGAATTGAAGAATTCAAAGGACGGACAAGTTGGCGAGCCGAGACGGTTCCGCGCGCTCGCGAAGTACGCCCGCAACCTCACCAAGCTCGCCGCAGAGAACAAACTGGATCCGGTGATCGGCCGCGACCTCGAGATCAATCGGGTGATACAGATCCTCTCCCGCCGCACGAAGAACAACCCGGTCCTCATTGGTGAGGCGGGTGTCGGCAAGACAGCGATTGCTGAAGGGCTCGCGGCGCGCATGGCGACAGGCGATGTTCCCGAGTCGCTCAAAGGAAAAGAGCTTCTTTCTCTCGATCTTGGGCTGATGGTCGCCGGGACGAAATATCGCGGCGAGTTCGAAGAGCGAATGAAGAATGTGATGAAAGAGGTCGAGCGCGCCGAAGGGAAGGCGATCCTCTTCGTTGATGAACTGCACACCCTGGTCGGCGCCGGCGGCGCTGACGGAGCGCTTGATGCGTCGAACATGCTGAAGCCGGCGCTCGCGCGCGGCGATATCCGCATGATCGGCGCCACGACCTTGAAGGAATATCAGAAATATATCGAGAAGGATGCCGCGCTCACGCGCCGATTCCAATCGGTATTTGTACAAGAGCCTTCGATCGAGGATGGCATCGCCATCTTGCGCGGATTGCGCGACAAGTACGAGCTCTTCCACGGCGTTCGCATCACTGATGGCGCCATCGTTGCGGCGGTCGAGCTCTCATCGCGCTATATCAGCGATCGATTCCTTCCCGACAAAGCGATTGATCTCATCGATGAAGCGGCTTCGGGGCTCCGTATCGCGCTTGAGAATAAGCCGCCGCTCCTCGAAGAGACTGATCGCAAGATCCGCCGGCTCGAGATCGAGCGACAGGCGCTCCAGAAAGATCTCGAAGGCGAACATGCCAAAGAGATAAAAGAACGCATCAAGACCATCGACAAAGAAGTTGCCGATTTGAAAGAGAAGACGAGCGAGCTCGAACTCAAGTGGAAGAACGAGAAAGAAGTCCTAGGAGGCATTCGCGCTGCAAAGACCGAGCTTGAGTCGCTCAAGATACAAGCCGATAACGCCGAGACGGCCGCCGATCTTGGTACGGTCGCGGAGATTCGATACGGAAAGATCCCGCATCTCCAGCGCGATATCGAGACGAAACTGAAGCGTCTCAAGACGCTGCAGAAATCGCGGCGCGTGTTGAACGAAGAGGTCGCGGAACAGGATATCGCCGCGGTCGTCTCCCGCTGGACAGGGATCCCTGTCGCGAAGATGCTCGAAGAGGAGGCGGCAAAGCTCTCGCGCATGGAGGAGACGCTTAAGCAGAACGTCATCGGTCAAGATGGTGCGGTCAAGAAGGTGACGGATGCCGTGAAGCGGTCGCGGGTCGGCATCAGCGACCCGAATCGTCCGATCGGTTCATTCCTCTTCCTCGGTCCGACCGGCGTGGGGAAGACCGAGCTCTCGAAGAAGATTGCAGAGTTTATGTTCAACGATCCTGAAGCGCTCGTCCGTGTTGACATGAGCGAATTCATGGAGAAGCACTCGGTCGCGAAGCTGATCGGCGCGCCACCGGGCTATGTCGGATATGAAGAATCCGGCACGCTCACCGAGCGCATTCGTCATCGTCCGTACGCCGTGGTGCTCTTCGACGAGATCGAGAAAGCGCATCCAGAGGTATTCAATATCCTCCTCCAAGTGCTCGATTCGGGGCATCTGACTGACGGCAAGGGACGCAAGGTAAACTTCAAGAACACAATCATCGTGCTCACGAGCAATATAGGCGGAGAATTCATCGACAAGCTCGCGCATATCGGCTTCGGTACGGCCGATGCGACTGAAGCAACGCGGTATGAAGAGACGAAAGAGAAGGTCATGAGCGCGCTTCGGGAACACTTCCGTCCGGAGTTCTTGAACCGGCTCGATGACATCATCATCTTTGATGTCCTTGCGAAGGAGGCGCTCGCCCGCATTGTCGAGAACCAGGTTGACGAGGTGATGAAGCGTCTCGCCCAGAAGCGTATCGCGCTTACCCTTACCCCTGAGGTGAAGACATGGCTCTCAGAGAAGGGATATAATCCAGAATACGGGGCCCGCCCGCTTCGCCGCACGATCCAGGACACTATCCTTACCCCGCTCGCCTCGATGATGATCAATCAGGGATTGCTCGAGGGAGGAACTGTCACGATCTCAATGAAAAATGGCGAGCCGGTCTTTGAGGTGAAGAAGCGTGCATCACGCACGAAGAATGTCCCAGCCGCAGTAGTTGCGTAGCGGCCATATCTCTGCTAGATTCTAGGCATATGTCACAAGATCGCCTACTCAAGCTCAAGTCTACGAAGTCGCCGCACGTCGTCTGGACTCGTAAGAATAAGAAGGTTGTAGAACGCAAGATCGAGCTCATGAAATTCGATCCGACCTTGCGCAAGCGCGTCCTCTTCAAGGAAACGAAGAAGTAAATGCTACCGATGGGTCGATTCTCAGTCAGGGTTGCTTCCATCTTATTTCTTGTAACAGGCGTTCTGATAGGATATCTTGTTTCCTACGAGAATCCTGTGAATAACGATTGTTCTATCAATCTGGCGCTGGCGAAAAATCCTGAACATCCTTTCATACAGCCATTACTGCGCATCATTACGCCTAAGAGTTGCGATATGCAGAAACTTGCGCCACTGCGAGATGCGATTGCGCGCGTAGCGAGCGCCCAGCCGAAAGGAACGTTCACGCGTTATGCGTACTATTTCCGCGACCTGACCGACTCATCGTGGACCGGCATTAATGAAACCGATCAATACGATCCAGGGAGTATGCTCAAGGTCGTTGTTGCTCTTGCGGTCTATAAGCAGGAAGAAATAACTCACGGATTTCTTGCGAGCAGATTAACCTACACCCAGGATCTTGCGAATATGAACGCAGCATTCCCATTTGCTCCCTCAATTGCCCTTAAAGTCGGGCAATCGTATCCCGTGCCATTCCTCCTCAAGGAAATGCTTTCAGACTCTGACAATGCGGCGAAGGATCTTTTGCTCGCGTCTCTCGATCAAGTCGTGATTGATGGAGTGTATACTGATCTTTCTATCAAGAAGCCAGATAGTGGCAATTCGGCAGGATACATGATCTCGCCTTTTGAGTATTCGCGATTCCTTCGCGTGCTGTACTACAGCCTCTATGATCTGTCATGGAAAGATGCAAACGCTCTGTTAGAACTCCTTAATGGGGCGACGTTCACGCAGGGAATCGTCGCCGGAGTGCCATCAGGCGTCTCGGTTGCGCACAAATACGGAGAGCATGTGAATGGTACGGGGAAAGAAATCTCAAGCGTTGAGCTCTCGGATTGCGGCATCGTATATCATCCCGAACGTCCGTATCTTATCTGCGTTATGACTGAAGGGAAGGATCCCGACATGCTCGCAAGATTCATCGCGCAAGTATCCCGCGCGACATATACCGAGGTCAAAAGCGGCTATCGCTAGCTATCGGCGGGGCCGCAGATGACTGTGGTACTCCGCATAAAATATAGTCGCTACGCTCGTTATGTTATGCGGGCCCACCAGGAATCGGACCTGGGCTGTCGGTTTTGGAGACCGATGTACTACCATTATACGATGGACCCTTTGCGCACATAGGGTAACGATAGCAGATAAGCGGATAGGGGAAAAGTGGTGCCAGGCCTAGCGAAACACGGTATGCTGTAGGTATGCGTTCTCGAATCTCTTTCTTCGTGCTCATATTCACCTTGAGTTCGTTCGCTTTGCCGCATCTGGCGCATGCCTCGATACCGTTTTTAGGTCCGATCGTGCCAGCAGAAATTAGTCAGTGTGCCGCCGGATGGGGCGCGGCGATTGTCATTATCAATAGGATCATCGAGTTCTCGCTTACTGTTGCGATTGTGCTCGTCGCGCCGGTCACGATCGCCTACGCCGGATTCCTGCTCGTGATGAATCAAGGCAATGCTGGACAGATCGACAAGGCGAAAGGGATCATTCTCAACACGGTCGTCGGCATCGTCATCGCGCTCTCGGCGTGGCTCGTTGTCGATGCGATTATGGCGACACTTTATAACAGTGGTGCTTCGGACGGTCAAGGTTCTACATGGCAAGCCTGGTCCGACCTCGTCGGTTCAAATGGCGCCAAGCTTTGCATCCCCCTCTCTGATAGCTTGAAACAGGCAACAAACGGCGGGTTGATCCAAGGCATTTCTGCCAACGGAGACGTCACGGTAGTCCCGCCGTATACGGAGCCGCCCGAAGAGACTGCGGTTCGCAATCAGCTTCAAGCGGCTGGTGTCAGCATCAATCACCCTACGGCGTGCAATCCGTACAATATCGATGGAGTGACATATAGTTGTACGAATGTGGGTGGAATGCTTCCAGCAACGGTGCGGCAAGTTATCAATATAAAAAATTCATGCGGCGGGTGCTCGGTGATGGTAAATGGCGGGTCAGAAGCGGGGCATGCGTCGTCCGGGCAATACTCGCATGGCAATGGATATAAAGTAGATCTCGCGTTAGATTCAAATCTCAACACCTTCCTCCAGAAGCTGCCGCTGACTGGTCAACGAGGAGGGGATTCGAGCGGGCCAATTCATGAGGACCAGTGCAAGAACCAATACGTGCAAGAATCAAATCATTGGGACATCACTGTGTTTTCGGTGTGTTGATGAACTAGGACATAGGATGTCCTAACTTTCGGAGCCATGCCTTTTGACGGCGAGCATATTGCCAGAGTTTTGACGAGAGTGTGGGGATAAGAGAGTCTTTCGTACGTTCTTCTCGCAAGAATTCACCGACAATTTTATACTCAAGTCCGAGTTCGTTCAGGCGCTCATCGCCCACCGCTTCGCGAACCCGACGAACTTCATCGACGAGACCGCGCTCAAGCGTAGTCGCGAGTCGCGAGTCGATGCGTGCGCGCAGCTCTTCGCGGGATGGATCAATGACAATCCACTCAATGTGGAAGTCGGACATCCACAGTTGCTGTGGATGTCCGACTTCCACAGAGTCGCGTGATGGGACGCTGCCGTGTGTCTCGATAATCTCGAGCGCGCGGATAAGGCGGCGGCGATTTTGCGGGTCGAGTTCGGCAGCGCGGCGCGCGTCCGCCAGGCGGACGCGCGCGAAGAGTTCTTCGGTCGAGAGCGTCTCAAGCTCGGCACGAAGTGCCAGATCTGCCTCGACAGCGCTTGGCAGGCCGTGCAGAAGCGCGTCAAAGTAGAAGTGAGTCCCGCCGACGAGGACCGGCACCTTCTCGCGCGCCGATATTTCTTCTATAAGACGTGTTGCGTCAGCAACGAAGTCGCCCGCCGAGTAGGGGTCATTTACCTCACGAATGTCGATGAGGTGGTGTGGCACGCCCCGCATTTCTTCTTGAGTTATTTTCTCTGTCCCGATGTCGAGCCCGCGATATACTTGTCGCGAGTCGACCGAGATCACCTCGCCGTTTCTTGCGAGAGCCTCTTCGATCGCGCGCGCAGACTTGCCCGAGGCCGTCGGCCCTGCGATGCAGATAATCGATGTTTTCATGATGCGGTGCCGGGAGAGAGACTCGAACTCTCATGACTTGCGTCGATGGGTTTTGAATCCATTGCGTCTACCATTCCGCCATCCCGGCTATGAATTGCAGAGTACCATATGCTAGAATAATTTTCATGAACGATGATGCGCGCTATATACCGACCAAGTACGATTCGGTCTTCTGGATCGATGTTGAGCGCATCGTGCCGAACCCGTATCAGCCACGTAGAGAGTTTAGCGAGGATGGTCTCAAATCACTCGCTGAGAGTATCCGGCAGTACGGCGTTCTCCAACCACTCGTTGTCTCGCGCACTGAAGTTGAGAAGCCAGACGGAGGCCTTGAGAGCCTCTATGAGCTTGTGGCGGGCGAGCGCCGCCTGCGCGCGAGCAAGCTCGCGGGGTTGCGCCAAGTGCCAGTCGTGATCCGCCAGGGCGACAGTAATCTCACGAAGCTCGAGCTCGCCATCATCGAGAATCTCCAGCGCGAAGATCTGAATGCGATCGATCGCGCAAAGGCGTTGCAGAAGCTTATCGAAGAGTTCGGCATCTCGCATGCCGAGTGCGCGGCAAAGATCGGCAAGAGTCGTGAGTATGTCTCTAATTCGCTCCGTCTCCTCTCGCTCCCCGAGCATATGCAGACAGCGATCATTGCGAAAGAGATCAGCGAAGGGCATGCGCGCCCGCTCCTTGCGCTCAATGACCGCCCTGAAGAGCGCGAGACCCTCTTCAAGGAAATTATCTTGAAACGGCTTCCAGTTCGTGCGGCCGAGCGCATTGCGCGCTCAATCGCGCAGGAGCGCGTGCGCCCTCGCCACAGGAAGACGCCCGAGATGGTCGAGCTCGAGAAATCGCTCACCGAGACCTTGGGTACGCGTGTCATCATAGAGACGAACGCTGAGGGTGGCCGCCTCCTGATAGACTTCTTCTCCCCGGACGATCTCCAGCAGCTGGTCGAGGCGCTTGCCGCCGAGCGAGCGGCAGAGCAGGAGAGCGCCTCTGCGACAGCATTTCCTATTTTCCCAAACACAACACAGGTCTCGGATGATCCGATCGTTCCGGCGGCTCCTGATGAGCCGAGTGAAGACGATCTCTACGCCGTCAGCAGTTTTTCTATCTAGTCCGGAGCGATTTCGGCATACGCCGGACGGCGCGCCGGCGCGGGGGAGTTGGCGACTCGTTCATCCCGAGTACGTTGCGGATATGCCGGCGCGCAAGGGATGTCTTCACCACCTCGAGCCACTTTGCCGAGGGGTGCGCCGAGTCGCGCCGAACGATCTCGACAATGTCGCCGTTGCCAAGATGCGTCTCGAAGGAGACGAGTTTGCCGTTCACCTTCGCTCCTTGCAGATGGTCGCCGAGATCGCTGTGTATCGCATAGGCGAAATCGATCGGTGTCGATTCGGCCGGGAGATCGATCACGTCTCCCTTCGGAGTGAAGACGAAGACGCGATGCGAGAAGAAATCCTCTTTGAGCCCATCGACGAATTCCTTCGATCCTGCGACATCGGTGTGCGCGTCCGCGAGTTCGGCAAGCCAGGGAGGTATCTGCGTTTGACTCCGTTCGTTCTCGTCCTTCCTTGAGATCTTCATCAGGGAAGGGATGAGCGAGCGCACCCACGAGAAGGAGAGAGAAGAGAAACGGCTTTTCTGTTCCGCTTTGTCGAGCTTCTCGATCCTCTTGCCGAGCTGTTTGTAGGACATGTGCGAGGCGATGCCGAATTGCGCATGACGATGCATATCTTCGGTGCGTATCTGCACCTCAATAATGCCCGCCTTCGGCGTTACGATGGTCGTGTGGAGAGACTGGTAGCCGTTTGGTTTGGAGAAGGCGATGTAATCCTTGAACTCTCCCGGGAGCGGCTTATAGAGCGCGTGGATAGCTCCGAGCGCGGTATAACAATCTTCGATGGTAGGGACGACGATGCGAAGCGCGGCGATGTCGTGAATGCGGCTGATGTCGTCCTCCTTCCTTTTCAATTTCTGATGCAGGCTCCAGAGCCCTTTCATGCGGATGTCGGTGCTGAACTTGAATCCGCGCTTCGCGAGTTCCTTGCCGACCTCTTTGCGTATCTGAGCGAGACCCTCCTCGGTTTCTCGCGTTTTCATCTTGCGAACTTCCACTGCGTGCTGAGCCGCATCTCGGTCGATATACGGGAAGGCGAGATCCTCGAGGTCGCGCTTCATCTTGCCCATGCCGAGCCGGTCGGCGATCGGCGCGTAGATCTCGATCGTTTCGAGCGCTATGCGGCGGCGCTTGTGCTCAGGCACGTATTCGAGCGTCTGCATGTTGTGATAGCGGTCAGCGAGCTTCACGATGAGGACGCGGATGTCGCTCGCGGTCGCGACAAGCAGACGGCGCAAGCTCTCGGCATGACGCTCGGCGCCGCGATACTTATGCGTCCCGAGCTTGGTCACGCCATCGACAATGAAGAGAAGCTCTTTCCCAAATTCTTTTTCGATATCTTCGCGCGAAGCCTTGCCGTCCTCAACGACGTCATGGAGGAGTCCGGCCGCGATAGTAACAGCGTCCATGCCATACTCGGCAAGGATCTTCGCCGTTGCTGCGGGATGGACGAAGTAAGGCTCGCCCGAGAAGCGTGTCTGTTCCGCATGCGCCTTTTCTGCAAGTGCATATGCCTTCTCGACATAGGCGATATCTGCGGGCGAAGCGCCCCGCATCGCTCCCACGATCTCCTTGATGGTGGTCAT
>JAHFMM010000026.1 GCA_023264495.1 bacterium
TCAACGCTCATCTGCGGGAGGAGGAGGCGTGTCCCTGCCGCCATCGCGCTCAAGTCGGCGGCGATGTTGAACGTATTCGCGGCGAAGAGAAGCATGGTCACGCTATAGAGGATCGATGCCGGGTAATGCTTGCGGATGTTTGCCGCAAGCCCGCGGCCGGTCGCGATCCCGATGCGCGCGCACATCTCCTGCACGACCGCCATGAACGGATAGGTGAAGATGGCGATCCAGATGAGCTGGAGGCCGTAGCGCGCGCCGGCCTGCGAATAGGTCGCGATACCTGACGGATCATCATCAGCGGCGCCAGTCGTGAGCCCAGGTCCGAGCGTCTCGAAATATTCTTCAGCCTCTTTAAATGGTTTCTTATTGAAGATGGTCTTCTCCTCCTTCTGTATAAAGACGGCACTCTCCTCAAGCGCTCGCACTGGCGCCTCGAAGATCTCTTCGATATCCTTCTTCACTTCTTTCTCTGTCATGCTGAAATAAGTATACCAGCATCTAAATCAGAAACGAGGTATAGTGCGCATATGCTAAAGAAAGTTATCAAGACTACAAGCGGATGGCCAATGCGAATTAATAAGTATCTCGCTCACGAAGGCGTCGCCACGCGCCGTGCTGCCGATGAGCTTGTCGCGCGCGGGAAGGTGCGGATCAACGATCGAATCGCCACGCTCGGCGACAAGGTCGAGAAGAGTGACAAGGTCGAGATTGTCGGCAAGACATCGCCGAAGAAGTTCCTTTACTTCGCTTATTACAAGCCAGTCGGGGTCATCACCCACTCGCCTAAACCAGGCGAAAAAGATGTTCGCAAGGATGCAGACCTATCTCAAGATATCTTCCCAGTCGGCCGACTCGACAAGGACTCAAGCGGGCTCATGATCCTCACCAATGACGGCCGCGTGACTGATCGCCTCTTGAGTCCCGAATACGAGCATGACAAAGAATATCGCGTGCGCGTTGCCGAGCCGGTGCGCGCCGCCTTCAAGAAGACGATGGAGGCAGGCGTCAATATCGAGGGCTACCAGACGCGCCCCTGCGCGGTCACCGTGAAGAGCCCGACACTATTCACAATCACCATCACCGAGGGCAAGAAGCATCAGATCCGCCGCATGGTCGCCGCGCTCCACAACCAAGTCGTCGAGCTCACGCGCACGCGCATCTTGAATATAAAGCTCGGCACTCTCGCCCCGGGCGATGCGCGCCCGCTCATGGGCGACGAGCTCGCCACATTCCTCAAAACGATCGGAATCATTTGAGTAGCAAGGGCTACCCTTGCTACTCAACTAGCCCGCGCGGAGGACCATCACGCCCTCGTGGCCGTAGGGGTCGGGCCAGAATTCATAGCGCCAATCGGTATCGGCAAGAATCGCCTTGAGCGCTTCAACCTGCGTCATATCGCACTCGACATACAATGAACCGCCAGAGTTCAGGTACTTCTTCCCTTCTCGTATCAGCTCGCGGTGGTGGCCCATGCCGTCACTCGAACCGAAGAAGGCGATGTGCGGCTCGTAGCGCATCTCCGGGTCCATCAGACTCTCGCTTGCCGGGTCGACATACGGCGGATTCGCGCAGAGCATATCAAACGTTCCTTCGATCTTCTCGAGACTATCGCCCGCAAGAAGTGTCGCGCGAGAAGCATCAATGCCGTTGAGCTCCAGTGAACGCGCGATCTGCGGTATGAGCGCCGCATCGATTTCATTAAAAGTAACGTGCGCCTCGGGCAGATGCTTCAAGAGTGCGATGCCGATATTACCCGCGCCCGCGTAGAGATCGGCTGCTTTTATTTTCCGCTTTTCTTTTTTATCCTGAGCAGAGTCGAAGGACCATTCTTCGATCACGCGCTTCACCCAGTGCGCGGTCTCGTCGCGCGGGACCATCGGCTTGTAGGAGAGATCGATCGTGCACCCGAGAAAGTCAGCGTACCCGAGCACATACTCCCACGGCGCGCGCGCATCGATGCGTGCGCAATCGGCGCGATACGCATCGCTCTCGATACCCTTATGCTTCTCTCTAAGCACCTTCTGCTTCGCCTGCGCGTCAGTGAGGTACATGCTAATCCTTGAGGATCTCCGCGAGGAGCGCATTTCTCCCGCGTGCTGTGAGCGTCGAGTACGGAATAACCGTCGCTTCATGCGCCGCTCCTTTGATCTCCCGGAGATTCGCACTGAGCTCTTTCTGGTTGAGCTTGTCGGCTTTGTTCGCAATGATGAGGTAGGGGTACCCCCGCTCGCGAAGGACACGGATCATCTCTTTATCAAAGTCGGTGAGCCCCGCCTTAACATCAAGAATAAGAACGACCTTGGCAATATCGGCATCCGCGTACATGAGATACCAGAGGATGAGCTTCTCGAGCTTCTCTCGCTGCTTGGGCGATGCTTCGGCATAGCCGTAGCCTGGCAGGTCGACAAAGTAACACTTGCGTCCGTTGATCCTGAAAAAGTTTATCTCGGTCGTCTTGCCCGGCTTCTTGCCAACCTTCACCAAGTCTTTGCGATTCACGAGTACATTGATAATGCTCGACTTGCCGACATTCGAGCGGCCGACAAAAGCGATTTCAGGCACGCCGTCAGTGAGGATGTCGTCTGTTCCGACGACCCCCTTCACAAACTCTGCTGACTCTATTTTCTTAATGGGTGGCATGTATTCAAACACTACATGAGTTACGGATTTTTGCTAATCGAAGCCGCGTGCGTCCCCGCGACAAAACCTGTCGTCCAACAAAGTTGGAGCGAATAACCCCCTGAAGGTCGCGTGATATTGAGGAGATCTCCTGTGACAAAGAGATTCTCATATCGTTTGCTCTGCATCGTACGCGTATCGACCTCAGTGAGCGGGAGCCCGCCGTCAGCAACGACAGCCCGGTCAAGCCCCATGAGCGCCGTGATGGTAAGCGTCACGCTCTTCAGGAGCCCGGCAAGCGCCTTGCGGTTCTCTCTGGTAACGCTGTGTACCTTGCACTCGGGGTCGATGCTCGGCACGAGTGCGAGGAGTACCTCGCTCGTGCCGGGCGTAACGATCTCCTTCACGACATTCTTGAGTAATTTGTTTTTATTCGCATCAAACAGCTCCGTGAGCTTCTTATCGAGCGCGCCCTGATCCATCTCAGGGAAGAGATCGATCCGTGCGGTGACGACCCCTTCTGACAAGCAGCTTGCAACCTTCCCGGCACTGTTTAAGACAGTCGGACCCGAGATGCCGAAATGCGTGAAAAGGAGCGGACCAGAACGCGAGAACTGCTTCACTCCATCCACAAAGAACGCAATCTTCATCGTGGTGAGCGAGACGCCGGCAAGCTCTTTGACCCAGCCCTCCCTCACCTTGAGCGGCACAAGGGTCGGTGTCGGCTTCTCGACTGCGTGCCCGAGAGTAGCGAGCCACGCGAAGCCGTCTCCTGTCGACCCCGTCTCAGGGTGCGACACGCCGCCGGTCGCGAGAATGTACGCGCCCGCGACAAATTCTCCTGCGCTTGTCTGCACGCCATCGATGCGCCCGCCGGTCGCGACAAAGCCTTTGACCGTCACTCCTGTGCGCACTTCAACCCTTCCTGTTGCCAAAGCTCGTTCGAGGGTCGCGATCACATCACTCGCGCGATCACTTGTCGGGAATGCGCGTTTATATGCTTCGATCTTAAGCGGCAACCCGCGCGACTCGAAGAATGAAAAAGTGTCTCTCGTGCCGAATTGTGCAAACGCTGAATGCAGGAACTTCGCCGCCGAACCATACTTCGCGATGAAGCGCTGCTTGTCTGCTTCAGCATTAGTGATGTTGCAACGCCCGCCGCCGGTCATAGCAAGCTTCACGCCGAGCTTCGTATTCTTCTCAAGCAAGAGGACGCGCGCACCGAGCTCGGCCGCGCGCGCCGCTGCCATCATGCCTGATGCTCCCCCGCCGATCACGAGCACGTCATATCCTGACTTTTGTCTCATACAAATATAACGATACTACATGTCTCGCACGACTACGACCAAAAGGTGTCTTCTCCCATACGAAAAGATAAACCCGTACACCTTAAGAGGCGTACGGGCACAGATTACCTACAATCAATGCACAATCAATTGCAGATGGCGGCAGTAGTCATCAGGGCAGCAATTGCCAATGGTGTAAACTTTTTCATGCTTTCCTACCTTTCTTTTCGAGTTTTTTGTACACGTCCCTTCCCTTCTCCCTTGCGAGAGCGGATCGGACAACGGGTG
>JAHFMM010000003.1:0-27870 GCA_023264495.1 bacterium
GCCGCTGCTGGCTGCGGCAACACTCCGGCATTCGCGAGCTTCGGCGTTGATGGCGCCGCGGCCACAAGAGCCGTGTGGGTGATCGTCTTCTTTTTTGTGCGTACTATGGCTACTGCCCTGTCTGTCGTCACCGACGAGGCGATGGTCGATGTTGCTTCATCTAAGACTGGCCCCAGCACGATTGACGCTCGTGGCGTGACTATCGGTATCGAGATACTGCCCGGCGGCAACACGATTGGCGCTTGAACTACTGATACGGGTGCGGGCGGTACATAGGTAACGACTTCTCCCATCATCGGCGCGATAGTGATGGTGTCTCTGCCCGGCTCATCGACCATGAGCGGCGAGGCCGTGTCGATGCCGCCCGAGATCGAGAGACTTGCGAGCGTTGTCGAAGCAACCGGGACGTTCGCGATGGTGCTCGTCGCTGTGATGACCCCGCCGACACTCTCTTGCATATCGAGCGAAAATGTCCCGCTCTCCTGCCCATGCATCGTGAGCGTGTAGACGCCACCTTCTGGCACGGTGATATATTTCACCTCGCCGAATTCACCATAGGTCGAGCCGGGGATGCCTTCGCTCACCGATCCGTCAATGGCAAGGCCGGTAACATTCCCCGATGCGTCAGTGAGCTCGAGCGTGAGCGGAGAGTGGAGGAAGAAAGTGAGTTTCTTTTCTGCATTCAGAGATGCCGGCTGCGAAGACTGTATATACGTCGGCAAGGTGCTCGTGCTGTTCTCGATAAGCGAGTTTAAGAAATCTTGAAGTTCTGGAACTTCAAAAATATCTCCGTGACTTGTTCTAGCATGTAAATCCTTATTGTGAGAACGTAAATCCACCCAATACCTCGTAACGCTCGTGCTCGATGCCATCGCGAGCGCGCTCGGGGTGGTGACAGTGCCATCACCGTCCTCGACGAAAATCGGCCGATACCGGCGGAGCGGCACCGCAGATACCGTCGATACCGCTTGGCCCGGAAGCGTATAGAAATCGATTCCTGCCACCGTATCGACGCCCCATCCCGCGATCTCGTCGACTGCGATGCCCGCAGGCGGCGTCCATGAGTCGAGCGCATCATGCGTCGTGTTCGCATAGTCGAGGAGCGTTTGGTTCACGATCTTTGCAGATTCGAGATCGGCATACGCCGCTTGCGTGCGCCCGCCTTCACTCGCGAGAAGGAAGTCGTCGAGCGCCTGACGCGTCGTGATCGCGTCGCCATACGCCGCCTCTTCTTTCATATAGCCATCGCCAGTAAACGCTATAACTGGATGCGCCGTGTCGCTCGCCGTACTCATCAGATAGGCATCCGAAGGCAGGAGGTGATACGCCATCGGTGAATTCTGTACGAGGCCACGCGCCGCCTTATTTGAGACGATGCGGATCGAACCGACCGTGACGCCTGAGACGCTGACGTCTTTGTAGATGCCGGCGTTATACCCGACGAGGAGTGCCGCAATGTCATATGGCGCGCCCGTCTGCGGCACCGCGACGAGGACAAGCTTGTCGATGAGCTTCGCGGCGTCGGCATCACCGAGTTTTTTAAGAAGCGCCTTTGCGACGAGACCGCCATTGCTATGCGTCACAATCGTCACCTTGCCCGTTGGCGAAGTTGCCGCGAGCGCGCGGAGTGTCTGTTCGATATAGGGTGTCGAGGTCGCTTCGTCATAATAGATTTTCCCGTCGTGCTCGGCGCCTTTGTTGAGGATGTCGTCGAGCGAAAGCCGCCAGTCATACGCGATCGGCTTCCACGCCTGCACCGTGCCGCTCGTGACGAGTCCGTTCATCTCGTCGATGAGCGCCTGATATACATTCAGCCCTCTCACCGAATCGACGATATCGCCGTCCTTCGTATAGATATCTGTACAAACACTCTTCCCCGCTGCATCGAGCGCAAGCTGCCCGACCTTGTCGTCGCCCGCGCCAAGCAGGACGCTTAGCCCCGAATCGGCGACCGGATCCCAAAGTTTCTCTTCTGCTGATTTGCCACACCCCGTCCCCTCATAGAGCCGACTGCCTTCGATACCGGGGAGGAAAAGGACGTTGGAATGTGTATTGGCAGCTGAGATTTGCGCCTCTTCCCAACCGTTTCGTGTCGTCCAGGGGGAATGATCCTGCCCGGCATCAAAATCGCTCGAGAAGACATGTGCGGCGTCGCAGATACCATCCTGATTCTCATCATTACATCCTTCGTTCGGTTCGTCGAACGTGCTGAAATAATTCCCGCCGATAGGCAAAGGAAGGTCGAATGCGTTATAGAGTCCGCTATAATCAATCGCGTCCTCTGCATTCGCAATGAAATTGTTGTGATAAACCGTCGTATCGCGAGAATCAAATATCAAGAACGCCTGTTGCATACCCGAGAAGGTATTGTTGTGAATATCAGCGGCATCAGAAGCATCGAAGATGAGGAGTCCTTGATCTAAGCCGGAGAGGGTATTGCCGGTGATTACAGAATTGCGAGAGCTGAACATAACAATGCCTTGAACTCTATTTGGAAAATCAATATTGATGCTGATCGTGTTGTCGCGAAGTGTCGTGTTATCTGAGTCGAAGTAAACGAGTGCCTGCCGATCATTAACGAAGGTATTGCTATCGAATGTGTTAAATGGTGAATCGACCATGACGCCCGCCTCTTCTTCACCAAAGAAAGAAACCGCGGATATCGTGTTTCGCGATGATGCGTTGAAGAATATCCCGTACGAGAAGTCCTCGACAGTGATATTCTTGATTGTCACGTCCGATCTGCCGTCGAGGTAGATGCCAATCCCGGTACTCGATCCGCTCGTTGTGTGCCCTGCGCCGTCGATAGTCACTCCATCGTCGTCAATCTCCATTGTCTCGGCGAGGTCGGCCGTAAGCGTACAGGTCGCCGTACTCGCATCCCATGTCCCGATAGAGACGCAATCACCGCCAGTTGCGTCGTTGCGAATAAACTTCGTGCTGTGAACGGTCTGTATGAAGATGAAATGCGACTGTGAAATATCCTGCTCGTAGACGTACGAACCGACTGCGTCAGTGCGTATCTGCATGAGCTCGTGATAACCGTCCATGTAAACGAAGTAGCCGGTGTCCGGCGCAAGGCCAGTAAGCGTTAACCGTGTCGATGTCGCGTCAAGTGTAGCAGAAGTGATCTTGAGCATGACCATGTGCGATACAGATTCCATCCTGAGAGTAATCGCTTCCGAACTCTCCAGTCCGACATTCATATAATCGCTATCGGCGATTTGGAATGAGGTACCCTCCCCTTCAACAACACCCGCGAGATGCGGCGGCACAGGCGCGGCGAACGAACGCGCTGGAGCGCCCCACGCAAGCGCGATAAAGAAAAAGAACATCGCTGCGTTGCGAGCGCGCATTATTCACACCGTAACATATGTGGCATGCACGGGTCGCACCGCACACTCCCCTCGTGTGGACAGCGAGTGCGTGAGTAAGGTCAGACCTTGCTCACGAGCAGGAGTAGGCAAAACGGTTTAAAGAAAGAACCCCGTATCGGGGTTCTTTCTTTAAGAAGATTCTTGTCTAGTTTCCGGCGTTCACAAGAGCGCGCGTCTTCGGGCCGAAGTAGCCAGCAGCTGGCATGATGCCGTGCGCTTTCTGATACTTCATGAGCGCAGCTCTGGTTGCTAAGCCGAAAAGTTCTGTCTCATTCCCTGTAGAGCCAATACCGGTTACTGCTACCAAGAAACCATGACCATTTAGGTACTGCTGGAGCTCCTTGATATCTGTTCCTTTCATACCCATCTCACGATCGTGCGAGAATGATGCGTTTGATCTCCCGGTAGAGGCACCCCCTGTGCCGCGGAGCGCAGCCGTCACCTTATTGATTGTCGCCTGATCAATCCCGCCGAACGAACTCAGGAGGGAGAGGATTGCTTGTACTTGCACTTCTGCAAGTCCAGATGGATTTGCTGCCGGTGTCGCAGGAGTTGCAGGAGTTGCAGGAGTCTCACTTGGGATAGCCGGGGTCGCTGGGGTAGCCGGTGTGGCGGCTGAACCGCCGCCACCTGCAGGGCTGTAGCTCGTGGTGGCGACCGATGAGATGTTACCGACTTCGTCGCAGCCAACCGCTTTTACGACAACCGCATTTGAGATTGTCACGGTACCACTGTATACCGTCCCAGTAGAACACGTCGGCGTGGTGCCGTCTGTGGTGTAGCGGACTTGAGAAGAACCAGCTGACGCGATGATCATCGTCGTCGAACCATGGAAGACGCTCCCCGAGACACCGGTCGGTGTCGCTGGTGCGGCGGCATCTGGCAACGTGACCGCCGAGACGGTTGCGTCGGCTATGCCAATTGCATCTTTCACGTCTGCAGTCGGATTGATCGTATCAGCACCCGTCACGGTCGGGCTTGTGCCAAGCGTAAGGATAAGCACGGTACCCGCCGTGTTCCATGCGACAACCGGACTCGTACCGAAGCTGTGGCTGTTGCTTGGAGCAAGTACAGTATCAACGTTCCCCGAGGTAATGGTCGTCGTCGCCATCGTTTCGCTGAACGTGAGCGTGAAGGTGTCTGTCGCAGAGAACTCAGTCGAGCTGTCGGTATCCGTCCATGTAACCGAGTTCAGCGTTGGAGCGGTAGTGTCGAAGGTGACATTCGTCCCCGTCAGATTGGCCTGGGAAATCGTCGTGGTCGCTTCAGCGCCCGTCGTACCTCCGAATGACGCTAAGAAAGTTACCGCGCCCGTGGTCCAAATGCTTGAGGTTGTCGTTGCGTAAAACCAATTGACCGTAGCACCGGACATTGTCGTTGACCCCATGCCGAAGATGTTGATTTGCGGGGCGATAAGCGGTGTGCCACTCAGAGTGAGCTGATAGTGCACCGTGTCGCCGGTCGTCGCGCGGGTCGTCGTTGCGAGGCCGGTGTTGGTGTAAACCGGCGTCGACGTTGCTGTTACCGACACAAGAGAAACATCATTTGCCGTAGCCGAGGCGATGCGTGGCATGAGCGAGAAGGAGAATAGTGCGATAAGCACGAACGCGCCCCAGAGCGCGAGGTTAGAAAGCCTGATAACGAATGGATTCATACGGTAACGGTATATGAGTTGCAAGTAAATAATAGTTTCTGTTAGTACAGCACCTATCCTAAGTATAATGGTTGCCGCTCCTTTGCAGTTACGTTATCCACAAAACAGAAAACCACCCCGAGGGGTGGTTTTCTGTTGCTAGGCCAATTTCCTAGCCGGAGTTCTCTTTCAAGAAATCATCTGCTTAAGCGTTGTGAGAGTCAGACTCTCACAGAGACTACTTAGAGTAGCTGACGCTGTTCGTCGAGAAGTTCTTGAGGAGGTAGCCGTTGACCCAGTCAGTCGTGCTGACGGTGTGAGCACCTGCCGAGCGATCAGACCAGATGGTGCTGTTGTTCGTGCCGATCTGCGTTGCCACTGCAGCCGACGTAGTAGCCGTGCTGTCAGAAGCGAGCGAGAGAGTAAGCGTCGAACCAGTTGTGAAGCCGGAGACCGTACCGATGACATTGTAGATCTTCGTGGCTCCTGCACCAACCTGCTGGTACTTAGGATTCGTACTGTTCGCATTGAGGTTAAGCACCGCCTTCGTCGCCGTCGGACTGACGGTCGAGTCGAGCAAGGTTAGACCTGTTGCGTTGTCAGTGATGTTGACGCCCGTAAGCATTGCGCTGTACGCCGTCGAGGTCGTTGAGACGTTGAGAGTTACCTCAGACCATTCAACGGGGCCTGCTGGATCAGCCGTCACTGAGAACTGGTAGAGCGTGCTTGGGATTGCCGAGCCGTTCGTCGACAAGACCGCGAAGGTCGGGATCGACTTGCGGACGTAGAACGTACCGCCGCTTGCAAGATCCGTACCGCTGTTCACGACCGCGAGCGATGCGCCGGCGCTGTTGAGGGCACGGAAGACCGTACCGCCCGTAGTACCTGCATCAAGCGTGATGTTGATTGCTGCACCCGAAGTTGCACCCGATGCGATTGATGGCGTACCGACAGACACATCGAGGTTAGCTGAGTCGTTCATCGGGACGTACATCGTGAGACCGGTGAAGGTCGCCGTTGCCGTTGTGTAGGTGCCACCCGCGTTGACTGCGAGACCTTGGGTCTGCGTCTGGGTAACATTGTTCACGTCCTTGTACGACACGGTGACTGCTGTAACCGAAGTTGCAGCACTGTTCGGGACGAGGACAGCAAGGCTCTGGATCGTGTACGCCGAGTTCTGTGCGGCGAAGTTGAACTGGCCGACACGGACTGACGATGCACCTGCAAGAACGTTGCTGCTTACCGGATCGCTACCGCCAGTCGTAACCGTAAGCGAGCCAGATCCGACCGTGATGGTCTGGAGGGCTGATGCGTTAGCTGAGGTTGAGATACCAGTAACATGACCGACACCATTCGTGCCAGTGTCTATTGTTGCAGTGATCGTACCTACGTTTGCGTTCGAAAGAACGTTAGCGTAGACATCGACAACTACTGATGACGACTGTGCAATAGGAAGGTTAACGGCAAACGAGTTGTCGTTATCTCCAGAAGTAACTGACGTACCCTTACCAGTCGGCGTAGTAACAACCGAACCGATAACAGCACCTGTCATGTCATTCTTAAGCGTCAGGTTCGTGATCGATGCTGCAGCTGATGCGGTGAGGCTGACGGCAATTGTATTGACGTCGATACCCTCGGTCGAACCAGCTGAGAGCACGAACGAACCGAGCTTCGTGTTCTGAGCACCAGCAACAACGGTCTGATTGCCATAACCCGAGTACTTCGAAGACGAAAGCGAAGACGAAGATACTGAGATAGCGTTGCCCGATGTTACCGATGCCGGGACGTTCACCGCATTAAGCGATGACTGACCCTGGCCGTTGCTCGAACCTGCGATGAGCGAGACCGTGACCGATGCGCCGGTTGTGAGGTTCGTACCTGCCGTATCCTGTGCATCCGCGAAGACGCTCACGACGGTCGTCTGACCAGCCGGGAGGATAAGCGAGGAACCGAGCGAGAAGTCCGTTGCCGAACCAACCGCCGTTGCCGAAGTACCTGCATTGAGGTCCTTCGTCGAACCGACCTGCACGCCATTAACCATGATCTTACCGTTGTTCAAGCCGCCGACACCGCTGATGACGCCAGAGACCGATGAGCTTGCGACGACGTAGAGGTCAGAGACCTTTACGTTCTCGCCCGAAGCGAGAAGATCGAAGCGTGCCCACTCGACTGACGAAGCACCAACCGAGACGGTCTGATTCGGCGATGCAGGGTCAAGCGAGACCGAGACACCCGAAGAACCAGAAACCGAGTTGATCGTGATCACGCCTGTCGTGACGGCTGAGAAGGTTGTGCTGTTGTACTGCGGGGTTACCGGCTGGTTCAACATGCTGTCAACAATCATAGCGTCAGACGAGCGCTGGACCGAGAACTGTACTGTGCGGCTTGCGCCACCAGTAACGTCTGCAAGGACCTTGATCGTGTGGCCCGAGGTCGAAAGAGTGACCGGCGAAGCCGAGAGATCGAAGGTAACCGTGCGCGAGCTCGACATCGAAGCGATCGGCGAACCTGCCGCAACACCATCAATATAGAGACGGAGGTTGGTAAGGTAGGTAGTGTCAATCGAACCGAGGTTTGTGAAGCGCATAGACGAAACCTTTACCGGATTGGTTGAAACCGTAACGGTGTTCTGCCAGATCGGGTAGTTCGTCTGTGGGCTGATCGAAGTTGCGCCAGACGGCGTAACGGTCGTGCCGAAGCTGACCGTCGCGAGACTTGCATTCGAGATCGTCTGGTAGCCCGAGTTAATCGGGAATGTTACCGATGAATCAAGAGTGCCGTTGCTCGTTGCCGAGACAAGGCTCACACCGATCTGCTGGCCTGACGTGCTTCCTGCAATGTCAGAGCGGACCGACACCGTGTAGGTGCTGCCTGCAGGGACCGTGAAGATAGCCGTAGGATCAGAGAAGGTGAATGCCGAGCTCGAGACGCCTGCTGAGTCCGTCAAGCGAGTACCGCTATTGTAGAGGTACACGTTGCTCATGGTCGAATCGTTCGACACGCCAATGCGCTTGAACGAAAGGGCCGTAACGTTGATCGGAGCCGAGGTCGGGTTCGAGAAGACGTAGTCTGCAAGATTCCCGATACCCTGACCCGCGACGAGGACTGAGCCGTTTGGCGAAGTAGCTGCGAGCATGACCTTGAGGCCGTTACCCGTTACTACCGTGCCAGTCGAGCCAGTACCGCCGGTTGAACCAGTGCTGCCAGTCGACGAGCAGAGATTGAACGCTGCACGCGACTTAGCACCAAAGTAGCCAGCTGCTGGCGTAACACCAGCTGCCTTCTGCCATGCGATCACTGCAGTCTGCGTGAGAGAACCGAAGTACCCTGTTGCATTTGCTGTCATATAACCGCCTGTCTTGAGTGCATTCTGGAGTGCCGTCACTTCACTGCCTGTCGAGCCGATCGTGAGGTCCTTTGTGAAGGAACATGCACCACCAGTCGAAGGTGTTGAAGGTGTCGAAGGCGTACCGCCCGTGAGCGATGCCTGGACGTTTGCGATTGTCGATGCATCAGCACCGAACGAAGTGAGGAGAGCAACGATCGCGTCGATGTTGGCCTGAGTCAATCCTGCCGCATGCGCCATCGGCGCAAGCGAGAGCATCGAGGTTGCCATCGCGAGACCGGTTGCTACCGCTGCGACTTTCGCCATCGCTTTTGTAGTTACCGTTTTCATAACAATTGTTAATTATTTTAAGGAGAACGTGATTAATCAATTTGAGTCGCACACATCGCACATTCACTTTTACACTACCCCACAGCGCGCGGTTTCGACCAGCGCGCCATGGATTAGTTGGCAAGGGTTGATGTCCCGCCGTAGCGAGACTATTCGGTTATCAAAGTACGCCCTTCACGGATTCGACTTTTGCTCACCACGAGGGGGAACAGAAGCGTCCCCGCAAGGACTACGCTAAGTATATAGCGAATCTCCCGTTCTCTAGTGCTTGATGTGTGGATAACGGCTCTGGATAGAGAATGCAAAACAGACCGTTTCCGGCCTTGTATACTCCCCTATCCCCGAGTCACTACCACAACGCTATGGTAGCAGATCAAAAGACCCAAGTCAAAACCGATTTCCTATGCGAGCGAGTAAGCGAAATGTCCTTGTGGAAGTCGGACATCCACAGCAACTGTGGATGTCCGACTTCCACCTTAAATGTTAAATGAGAGAGTAGGTGCTCCACCGCCGCTCTCCCTGCCGCGAAACGATACCAGACTCTATAAGAGCACTGAGTTCGCGCTGAATAGTCTTCTCGGATACGCCGCGGATAAGCATTGAAATGTCTTTGATGCTTGCCTGCTTCTTATTCCGTATCACAGACAATATCGCTTCGTGCCTGTCTTTTATGTGTCCTTGATGGCTGTTTGTGTCTTTTATCTGTTGGTTCTCCGACGACACTGCTGTGTGTATATTTTTTCGTACTGGCGGCATTCTTACCGGCGAACTTGTCGTTTTATGTGTTTCGGTCTTAGAGAGGTTTTTTGCAATATTTGAAATCGTCGGAGCTTCGTCGAAAGCAAGGCGCGGCTCTTCGTATGAGGCAATTTCCTGAAGCAACGTATGCGCTTCGTGAGCGATAAGCTCTGCATTCATCACTGACAAGAGCCCTCCCGTACGAGCGATCGAGAGCATGCTCGAGAGCGCGAGAAGTTCGCGCGAGAGTGCTGCGCGTGTGGCGCCAAGTGGCACGACTGCGGCATCGATAAGACCGATCGCAATAGCATCAACCCGATTCCGAAGTGAAGCAGATTCTGCGAACGCCGGTGCGATGAGGTGGAGCGCCTTCGCAAGCCGTTCTGCCTTCTTATAAATAAAGACTCTTCGTATGTCCTTTTCGAAAATGTTACTAAATATAGTCTTCTCTAGGACAAAATCCTCCGTGTGAGATTGCTTCACTTTTTGGCTTATTGGTTTTATTTCACCGCCATGTCCTATAGGTCTCTGGTCGTGTCTCATACGATATAGGACAGTATACGTCTCTGAGAGCGGTATGCAAGCATTCCCCTCTCTTGCTTTTCGCCGTAATGCTACAATAGAACGACATATGAGTCGTAGTACTAGGCGAGGCGGCGCACGAAGGGCTCGTGCGCGCAGTAGAGATGTTGAAGACTACAATGCGATCATTCGCTACGCATCCGCCATTGCCCTCATTGCAGCAGGAGTCCTCGTTGCTCTCGCCATCTTCGGAGCTGCCGGCCCCGTCGGCTCCCTCGTCTTTATGGCGAGCTATACCGTCATCGGTATCGGCGCATTCTTCCTCCCCGTTGTATTAATCGGCGGTGGCTTATATGCCGGGTTCGGCCGCCCTGCCATTTCTACGCTCACCGCATCAGGCATTCTTGTCATCGGCGCTTCCGTCCTTGCTTTCGCCGGCCTCTTCCCGGGAGCAGAATTCGGCGGAGAAACGGGAGCATGGTCCGGAACCATGCTCACCAGCTTCTTCGGTTTCTGGGGTGCGCTGGTGCTCCTAATCGGAGTCATCGCTATCGGCATTGCGGTCATCACTGACATTGAGGAGCTCGCGCTCATCCTCGGCGAGAACGTATCGACTGTTTGGGAGCGCGTGCAGGACGCCTGGGTGGCACGAAGGAGTATCGAGTCGGAAGAAGAGGAAGACAATCTTGATGAAGAATTCGACGATGTGGTCGGCGTGCCTGAAGATGACGAAGAAGACGCGTATGAAGAAGATTCTGATAGTGCTGCCGACGAGCCTGAACACGAACCGGTCGTTACGGTCTTCAACCAATCAACGGCAAGTACGGCTAACGGGATTGCGAACTTTGATGCTGATTATAATCCTCCCCCGCTTTCTCTACTCGGCGCCGACAAGGGGAAACCGGGGGTTGGCGACATCAAGGCAAATGCGAACATCATAAAACGCACCTTCCAGAACTTCGGCATCGATCTTGAGATGGATGAGGTCTCAGTCGGGCCGACCGTTACCCGCTATGCGGTGAAGCCTGCCGAGGGCGTTCGTCTCTCAAAGATCATCTCGCTCGCAAGCAATCTCGAACTCGCTCTCGCCGCACATCCTGTGCGCATCGAGGCGCCGATCCCCGGGAAGTCGCTTGTCGGTATTGAGGTGCCGAACTCGACTAAAGCAACCGTGGGCTTGGGCGGGCTCCTCAACGACCCTGCATGGACCGATAGCGACAAACCGCTTCTCTCTGCGATTGGCCGCGATATCAGCGGTACGCCGCATTACGTCAATATCGCGAAGATGCCGCACGGCCTTGTCGCGGGTGCGACCGGCTCGGGGAAATCAGTCGCTATCCACGCACTCATCACTTCCCTCCTCTATCGCAACGGCCCGAACCAACTGCGCTTTATCATGGTCGACCCGAAGCGTGTCGAGCTCACTCCGTATAACGGCATCCCGCACCTCCTCACCCCGGTCATCACCGACCCGAAGAAGACGATCTTCTCACTCAAGTGGGCGGCAAAAGAGATGGAGCGCCGCTACAATATCCTCGAAGAACATCATGTACGCGATATCAATTCGTACCATACGACCGTCTTCGAACCTGCAAAGAAGAAAAACCCCGAGGCGCCTGCGAGCGAGCTCCCTGAAGCGCTCCCTTTCATCGTTATTGTCATCGATGAGCTCGCTGATATTATGCAAAGCTATCCGCGCGAGCTCGAGAGCTCAATCATCCGTCTCGCACAGATGTCGCGCGCTATCGGCATCCACCTCATCCTCTCGACACAGCGCCCTTCAGTGAACATCATCACCGGCCTCATCAAGGCGAACGTCCCGACACGTATGGCATTGCAAGTCGCCTCGCAGATAGATTCACGCACCATCCTCGATGGAGCTGGGGCCGAGACGCTCCTCGGTGCCGGCGATATGCTCTATCTCGCAAGCGATATGCAGAAGCCGGTCCGCATCCAGACCGCCTATATCAGCGAGAATGAGGTGAAGAAGGTGGTGAGCTACATCAAGAGCAACAATGCCGGAGATCTCTCAAGCATTGATTTTGGCCCCAACGGGGCCCACTTAGGGGGCGGAGGCGGCACCAGCACGGCCGCGGAGGCAAACGACGTCATCGGACTTATGAACGGCACCTTCGATGACGCAGATGACGATGATCTCTATGACGAAGCCCGCGCAGCTGTCGAAGAGGCCGGGCGCGCCTCAACCTCATATCTCCAGCGCAAATTGAAAATCGGATACTCGCGCGCGGCACGGCTCATGGATGTCCTCGAGGCAAAGGGTATTATCGGCCCCGCCGATGGCAGCAAGCCTCGCGAAGTGCTCTCTGTTGCTGGTCGAGCAGATGCGAATGCCACAGATACCGAAGACGATTTCTAATTCTCCATGGTGCGCTCCCTTATCGCTGTCATACTTCTCGCCCTTATTGCTTATGGATCTCTAGAAGCTTGGCCACTCATCATCGGCCCATCGCTTCTCGTTAGTACCCCGATCGATCAGGAGTCATTTCCGGGCGGAGTGGTTACTATCCAAGGGAAAGCGGCACGCATCGTGGCACTCACTCTCAATAGCGCTGCTCTGCCGCATACTGAGCAGGGTGTCTTTGAAACCGCCCTTTCGTTTCCTCAGGGAGGGTCTATACTAACCTTCATAGCCACCGACCGATTCGGCAGGCGCATTACTATCACCCGTACCCTATACGTACCCTAAGACACCATGGCATTTAAAAAACCTGCGAAAGAAAAAATATTGAAGACGGTCTCGGTCACGACCAGTGATGCAGGTGAACGCCAGAAATCGATCGAGCAAGCGCTCAAGGATATCCGCACCAAGTTCGGCGATGAGGCGATCACCACCTATGGCGCCGGCACGCCGCAAAAGATTCCTTCCATACCGACCGGCTCGATCGGGCTCGATGCCGCGCTCGGCATCGGCGGCCTCCCTCGCGGACGTATCATCGAGATATTCGGCCCTGAATCATCCGGCAAGACAACGCTCGCCCTTCACGCAATCGCTGAAGCGCAGCGAGCCGGAGGCATTGCGGCCTTTGTCGATGCTGAACACGCGCTTGATCCAGAATATGCCCGCCGCATCGGCGTGAAGCTTACCGAGCTTCTCATCTCCCAGCCCGACACCGGCGAACAGGCGCTTGATATCGTCGAGAGCTTGGTGCGGAGCGGCAATGTGGACGTGATCGTCATCGACTCGGTCGCCGCGCTCACGCCAAAGGACGAGATCGAGGGTGAGATGGGCCAGCAGCACGTTGGCAAGCAAGCGCGCCTCATGAGCCAGGCACTTCGTAAGCTCACGAGCATCGTCTCGCGAAGCAATACCATCGTCATCTTCATCAATCAGATCCGCATGCAAATCGGTGTCATGTTTGGCAACCCAGAAACGACGCCGGGCGGCAAGGCGCTCAAGTTCTACACCTCGGTACGCCTCGACATCCGCCGTATCGCATCAATTAAGAAAGGCGAGGAAGTCGTCGGCGGTCGTGTTCGGGTGAAAGTGGTCAAGAACAAGGTCGCAGCGCCCTTCAAGACCACTGAGTTCGACCTACTCTATAACGAAGGCATCAGCCGCGAAGGCGAGCTTATCGCTCTTGGCGAGAAGTACGACCTTATCCAGAAATCAGGCGCTTCCTACAAGTTCGGTGAGGTCGCGCTCGGCCGTGGCTATGACGCTGCGCGCACCTTCCTCCGCGAGAACAAAGACGCGTCAAAAGATCTTCTCAAACAGATACGGGCGAAGCTCGCGGAGTAGATATTTCTATCTATGCGTGCGCAGGAGTGAATGTCGAGATGAAGAGACGTGCGGTCTCGCGTGCGAGTAGGATGAGGGAACCGAGCGTGAGGACAGATAGTATCTGAACAAGAAGCGTCGTGTGGAGGAATGCGTAGAGGAGATATTGTATATGACCGGCGAAATCTTGTGGCCCGTTTGCAAAAACCCTCGCCACCCATACCTCTTTCCCTATACCCCACAAGGCTGCCACCGTAGTGAGCACAGCGAGAGTTGCCGTCGAGAGAACAAGGAGTAGGATGCGCATACGGCGTATGCGGCGCATCACGATCTGTTCGACAGGTGATGGGTTATTCATAATGTTGTTTATCATACTCTTCTTTAAATAGTTTTTTTGCGCGATGCACACGCGTCTTCACTGCAGGGATAGAGAGTCCTTCCTCTTTGGCAATCTCCTCTTGGCTCTTCCCGTCGATGAATTGTAATCGCAAGATCTTCGCTGTTGTTTCGGGGAGTTTCGAAAGCGCTGCTACGACTTCATCGCGAATAGTGAGATCCTCGAGGAAGTCTGCTCGCGTATCTGCAAATGATTCGTAGTGTTCGGGCTCAAGCTCGACTGTCTTATCCCACTCTCGCCGCCGCGCGCGGTACTTGGTATACGCGACACGATTGAGGATCATGTACATCCACGAAGCGAACGTCGCCCCCTCTTGCGGCTGGTAGCGATCTGCATAGAGATACATCTTGGTGAACGCGTCCTGTACCGCCTCCTCGGCATCTTCAGGACTCCGGAGAATCGTACGGGCGCGGCGCAAGAGCGCCGCCTCATAGCGGCGGACGATGAGCGCGAAGAGTTCCGGTTTCTTATGCGAGCGCGCGAGCACCTCCGCATCCGTAAGCACTCCTAAATCCTCACTGTTTGAAAAAGTCATTATATCTGCTAGCATACAATAGTTACGAGCTTTGTGCGGCCTGCCTGCTGGTAGGCAGGCACTTTTTATAACCATCCTTATCCATCCTTAGTTTCGCAATCATGGCTGTCCTCTCCTACAACGAAATCCTCCCGAAGACGATTATCACCTATAGTGGCGCGCCCTATGAGGTGCTCTCGTCGCATGTCTTCCGCATGCAGAAGCGCAAGCCGGTGAACCAGACAAAACTGAGGAACCTCGTGACCGGCCAAGTGCTCGAGATCTCCTTCCACTCCAACGAGACCGCCGAAGAAGCGGAGACGGAGCGGATGGACGCGGTCTATCTCTACAGCAATGACAAGGAGAGTTGGTTCGCTGAGGAGGGCAACCCGAAGAACCGTTTCTCCTTCCCCGCCGATACTGTCCATGACCAGGTGCAGTGGCTCGCCCCGAACACCGTCGTCGAGGTTCTCACCTACGAGGAAAAGCCGATGACGATCAAGATCCCGGTGAAAGTCGACCTCGTGGTGAAAGAAGCTCCGCCAGCAGTGAAGGGCAACACCGTCTCGGGCGGCACCAAGCTCGCGACCCTCTCGACCGGTGCCAAGGTGAACGTCCCGCTTTTCATCAACGAAGGCGATGTCGTCCGTATCAACACCGACTCGGGCGAATATTCCGAACGGATGGAGAAGGCATAACAAAAGGAGCTTATTTGTGTTTAATGTTCTATAACTCAAGCCACGCCTCATGCTGTGCGTTGTATACTATTAGCAAGTATGGAGGTGGACCATTTTTTTGATTTCGCCGGATTGAAATTCGTGGCAAAACTTTTGCTCGCTTGTGCATTTGTTGGAGCAGCGGGAGATGTCGGTTTTTACTACCTACTAACAGCACAAAGCGCTCCTCTTTCCTCTACTCCTCCATCAATCGCGGTCGGGCGAGACTCATTGCTCGTATCGACTACATCTCCGTTGATATCTTCTTCAGCAACAGTACCTGAACGGGTTATTGACGTACTTACCCCTGCAGATGTAGTACCTCAAACAGGAAAGTTCGTCGTCGCCGACTTGAAAGATATGTTGCTTACGTTGTATCAGGATGGAGTAGTAATTGCTACCTATCCAATACTTACCAAAGGGAAACCAGGTTCACCCTACGAAACGCCAGCTGGCTTCTACAGTGTTCTGACCAAAGAGCATGATCACTTCAACGCTCGGGAACAAGTGCACATGCCATACAGCATGCAGTTCTATGGCAATTATTTCATCCATGGGTGGCCATACTACCCTGATGGCACTCAGGTCGCCTCGACTTATTCCGGCGGATGCATCCGACTCAGTACAAGCGATGCCGGTAAGGTTTTCTCTTTTGCTAATAAAGGGACTGGAATTTTCGTATATGACCCAGCACGAGCAACATCACCCGCATCTATCGCGTTTAACAAGCTCCAGATACCGCCCGTTTCAGCAACATCATACTTGGTTGCAGATATCGACACCGGAGACGTCTATCTAGAACAAAATGCCACAAATCCACGACCAATCGCCTCTCTCACCAAACTCATGACAGCGCTTGTTGCGAATGAAACAATCATGTTTAATAATCAAATCGCTATCACACGCGCCGAGCTTCTGCATTCAGAAACTGCATCAACCAAGAAAGAAACGTTCTTTGTTGATGATCTGCTCTACCCGCTTCTCATGGAAGAGAACAATGCTATCGCAGATCGACTTGCTCAATACTATGGAACAACTAGTTTTGTCGATTGGATGAATACGACCGCAAAAGCGCTCGACATGCAATCAACGCATTTTGCTGATGCAAGCGGTATCTCTTCTGAAAACGTGTCGACTACGGATGATCTCTATCGTCTCGCACGATACCTAGCAAACAAGAAACTGTTTATATGGAATATAACGCGTACGCCAGGAAAAGACCTGATTGCAAGCAGTGGAGATATCTATCACTTTAATAACTTTAATATCTACTCGGATAATTCTGATTTCATCGGTGGGAAGGTCGGTCAAACAGTTGCGGCTCAAAATACGATGGTATCCGTCTTCTCACTGCCTGTGAATGGAGAGCCGAGACGCATAGCGATCGTTGTTTTGAAATCGGACGATTACACTACCGATACCACGAGACTCGTAGACTGGTTCACACAGTCAGCTGAAAGAGGAATGGAGTCATCAGGAACGGCTTGCGCCTCATGTGCTACGATTCCTAACTACCGGAAAATACGATAGTTGATTTCATAATCACCGCCGATTCGGGCGAATACTCCGAACGGATGGAGAAGGCGTAATCCTACTAAATCAACTGCTCCACTCATCCACAAAGTCCTCAATCGACATCTGTATGTCATGCAAAATCCCGTGGAACGTTCCAATCTTCAGATATTCGTTGCCGTGAACAGGCACCGAGGTACGCAGATGTCCGTTGTGTAGCACGTGATGACTGCCGCGCACACGCACGAGTGTGAAGCCGCGCTTCAGGAGGAAAGCGAGCATTTCTTTACCCGTCGGGCGAGGTAGTCTAGGCACGAGAAAATTCCTCCAAACTCATCGAGAGCGAACGAATTGCGGGGCGCGTAATCCGTGCAAGAGCATCTTCGATACCAAAGAAAGAAACGTAGGCGATAACCGCCTCTTTGAGGTCTGCTATTGCCTGACTCTCGGTCTCTCCTTCTCCATATGCCGGAATCCCCGGAATCTGCGCGGTGAATCCGCCGACTTCCGTGTCAGGAGTTAATTCGATAGTTATTGTTTCCATAGGTATGATTCTAGCACAACTACTGGATACACCACCACCAACTCGGGCGACTACACCGAACGCGTCGAAAAGGCGTAACTTCTCCGTTCAATCAAAAGTATCCAGCCCCACTTCGCGGTGCCGTATACCTTATTGCACTCTCTCAACTTTGCTTGTAGCACGATCGATCGAATACTTACCGCATTCTGGACAGATCTTGCTTATCTCATTTGTACTAATGCCCATAGACTCCTTCAAAAGGATCTCGTAGTAGAACTTCGAGCCGTCATTTGAGAGAGCGGCATTGCTCTCCCATCCATAACCATATTGTTGTGCAGTACCTGATTTCTTATCTATGACACAAGACGCTGACATATTAACATATCCGATAGTAGATTCATCAGCAGAAAATAATGCGGGGTACGGAGCAGGATACACGTCTTTACAGGCGTCTGGAAGCATATGAACATATTGCGTGTTATCCGTCATAAGTGCTATCGGACCAAAAACCTTCCCACTATAATATATCGAATTCTTATCAACCGGGATGTTTGGGCTTAGCACCTTGAACGACGGGGCATCTGCGTTTGGTATCTCAGTACCCGTGTCATACACATGACTCTTGTCTTTGCCGAATGAGCTACGAGCTGAGGCGGTGGCAGGAATCGGGGAGGGCACAACGATGAAAGTCGCGGCGTCAGCATCATTGATGATTTTGCCGCTATAGAAAACGTGAGAATTATCCTTAGCATAGACATAGTCTAGTGAGTTGAAAGACACCGGGTCAGCGCTTTGCACAATATCTGAACAGCGATACACATGGTTCTTATCTTTAGCATATTCACCAAAAGTTGAAATAACGAAGGTCGCGACATCTGCTCCAATAATAGGTATATCCATGCAATAGATACGGTTCTCGTTAGTCGTAACCGGACGCATCGAGTACCAAGTGCCTCCATTGTTACTATAACTACCTGGTAGATTGTTGGATGAAGACCACCCAGAGACATATGCATCGAGATTGGTTACTTTTGCCTTCAAATTTGGTGTTTCTACTTTCTGCATTGTGGACTGTGTCTCGGCAGTGGTGTTCATCGTAGAACCTTTCTCAATCTGAGGAAGAGCAGTCACTCTTGGTATGACTTCTGCGGGGGATGTTCGCAACGCCCGTGTGTAGTAATACGCTCCACCCCCAAGAACGAGAGCGGCGATGATAACGAGTATCGGGAGAGTCGCGAAACCTCTGTTTTGATTTTTCATGGCTTGATAATACCACGTCACCACCGACTCAGACAACTACACCGAACGCGTCGAGAAGGCGTAAAGAGTTCAAGATGCGGTTGATGTTTTGATATACTGGATGAATGCAAAAAGATTTCGACGAGTGGAACAAGGAGAAGAAAGTAACAAATGCTCGTAAAGATATCCTGTTGTACCATGAGCGCGATGTTCGTTGGTGCCGTCTCGGTATCAACGTAGGATTTGAGCAAGATGGCACGGGCGCAGACCATTCGAGACCAGTGCTTATACTGAAAGCGTTTAGTCGCTTTGTCTGTCTCGTCGTTCCCCTCACAACATCAACAAAACAAAACTTCTACCACACACCCGTTGGTATCATTGGTAGTCGACAAGCATTCGCGATTATCTCCCAACTTCGTCTGATAGACACGAAACGTCTCGATCAAAAGATAGTACAGCTCGACAAGGGCACTTTTGATACCGTAAGAAAAGCGGTCAAAGAATATCTTTGACCGCTTTTCTGTTCTCCCTCTTGCGAGGGCAAGCCCGAGGGCATTTGTTCAAATATAGTACCCTGGTACCGCTATGAAATCAAGGCGAGCGTGTGAATAAGTGCGTCGCGCTTCGTCGCACCATACGCCATCACGCCCGGGAGCTTCGGTATCTCAGTTATCCAGCGACCGTCCGTCTCGCGATCAAACTCGACCGCAAAACGCGGACTGACTGATGATTTGCTCGATATCTTTCTCATGCAAACATCGTATCATGTGCTTGGAGAGCTCGCTATCCGCATCACCACCGACTCAGACGACTACACCGAGCGGATGGAAAAGCATAAGAAATGAAAAACTATCCTCTAGGAGAGAAGGATGTCAACACCCTCTCTATGAGACTTTCGTCTACAAAACTAAATACAACGAAGTGTGTACTATCAAGTTGCCCGACAAATTTGTGAGCTTCTGCATCTCTTCCGACATCTCGCAACTGAATTCCTGAGGAAAGAGTTTTTATTACAGGAGCTGGTTCGGAACCTCCTTTACTTGCAAGGAATTGATCATTTAAAAATGCTGTGAGATTGGGCCATGCTTGATTTGCTGTCTGAATGTAGATATAAAATGACGCTCTAGAACCAGACCGGAACCAGACCGTACCATCATTATAATTTTTTTCAAATTCTGCATTCAAACTGATTGGATACTGTAGAGAGAATCCATACTGATCATTCGTATACGTTTTCCAATTCGCAGTCTCGTCCTGCACAGTAGTTGACGTGGCAGTAGTCGGAGTTGCCGTCATTGGGGCCACGGACTGCGGAGCATTTTGTTTTTGCACATAATAATACGCTCCCCCACCGAGAGCGAGCAGGGCGACAACAATAAGAAGGAACGGGGTGACGAAACCGCAAGAAAGGATTTTCATATGCAGACATGCTAGCACGTTTTACAAAAAGAGGAATCCGCTTTCGCGGATTTCTCTTTTGAGCTTCTTACGCCGCGACGTAGGGGAGGAGCGCCATGTAGCGGGCGCGCTTTATCGCTTGGGTGATCTCGCGCTGCTTCCCTGCCGGAACGCCCGTGCGCTTCTTGGCGAGAATCTTTGCGTGCGGGCTGGTGAATTGCTTCAGATATGCGACATCCTTATAGTCGATGATTTTCTTTAATTCTACCTCTTCTCGTTCAGATTGGTATGCCATGGCAGTTATATTAAAAATATTTAAAATGGGATATCTTCCGGGTTAATTTCCTCATCCGGATACTTGATCGCCTCTGCTTCAGAGCTTTGCTCAGAAGGACCTTCGTCAGCCCCTCGACTCGTGCTCGGGGCGCCTCCGCCTTTGGCGTCGGCGCCGAATTGGAAGTTATCGATGATGATCTCAGTGCGATATTGCTTCTTGTTCGTTTCTTTATCATCCCATGAGCGCGTCTGGAGGCGGCCTTCGACAAATATCGGGCGGCCTTTCTTGCAGTACTGCGCGATAACCTCGGAAGTGCGGCCGAAAGCGACGATATTGTGGAACTCGGTCGCCTCCTGCTTCTGTCCGTTCTTGTCCTTATAGGTACGGTTGGTCGCGAGACCGAACGAGGCGACATTACTCCCTGAGGGAAGCGCCTTCAGCTCCGGATCGCGAGTGAGATTGCCGTAGAGGAATACTTTGTTGAGGTACATAGTGAGGTGTTAGGCAGTCGCCGTCTCAAGCGCGGCATCGAGTTCGGCATTAATGCTGTCTCCTTCAGACTCGCCAACCTGCTCGATCGGAGCTTCATTCTTCGACAGCTCATGCGCCTCGAGCGCATGGCGGGCGGCGTCCTTCGTCGTGATGAGATCGATGAAACGGATACATGACGGATTTGCGTTCGCGGCAGCAATCACTTCCGTATGATCTCCTACTGGCATCTCGTACGCGATCCATGCGAAATAGGCTGAGTCAAAATCGCGGCGGCCGGCGACATCCTGTCGCGAGATAGTATAGGCGAGCTGGATCTTCTCAGGCTCAACCTCGGCGATTATCGTCCCCTTCTTTGCGATACTGTCATGAATAGCCTGATATGCCTTCTTCACTCCCTCAATCGGCAATTCCGGATCGAGATGGAAGCCAAGCTCATACACCCGCGTCTCTGCGCCAGCATCCTCATCTTCGACAATAATGTCTGTATCCTTATTTCTCGCCATAATTCCCGCATCTTAGCACGTCAAATATCAAATGCAAAGTCCCGTATTTGGCAGCCCTACAGCGCAAACAGGCGCATGGTGTTGCTAAGGAGAGCCGTACGGACAGTCTCAAGATCATCCCCTCGTATCTCTGCTATCTTCGCAACGACCTCAATAACCGCAAGCGGGTCATTCCGCTCGCCACGGTGGCTTACTGGGGCGACATACGGCGCATCGGTCTCTGCGAGGATGCTCGCGAGCGGGAGCGCGCGGATGACTGCATCATACTCGCGGGCGAAGGTGATAACCGCGGTAAATGATACGGTAAAGCCGAGCGCAATACAGGCCTCGGCCTCGGCAAGGCCTCCTGCGAAGAAATGCATATCGCCTCGCAGGTTCGGAAATGCCTTCTTCGCTTCAGTAAGAAGCTCGAGTGCGTCATGATAAGCGTCCATCGTTCCTCGTGTAGGACGTGCGTGGATGATGAGCGGTTTATCGAGTTCTGCGGCGAGCGCGATTTGCATAGTAAATAAATTCTTCTGCTCCTGCACAGCAGCATCCGTTGTATCTTCTACGCGGAAGAAGTCCAACCCGCACTCCCCTATCGCGACAACTTTCGGATGCGCCGCGAGCGCGCGATAGGCCTCATGATTGAATACTTCTTGCGGAGCATGAGCCGGGTGCAGTCCGATTGCCGCAACGAGGTTGTCATGCGTCTCGGCAAGCGCAGCCGCTTGCCGAGACGATTCGAGATCGCAGCCGACAACAACCGCAGAGACATTCTGCTCCCTCATCTGCTTGATGATGAAGTCACGATCATCCGTGTATGCGTCAAACTGCAGATGGCAATGCGCATCGACAAAACAGGTACGCATACCAGTCGTGCGTTAGGATGAAGCGCGACTCTCGAGACGCTTACGCTTATCGAAGTCAGTGATGAACTCAAGGAGGACTGCCGCAACAGGCACTGAGAGCAAGAGCCCGAGGAATCCGGCAAGAGTCGAGCCGGCGATAAGCGCGATGATGACCAAGAGCGGGGGGACGCCGACAACCTTCTTCACGATGAGTGGGTAGATTAGATTCGCTTCGAACTGATTCACCACGATATACAAACCGAGGACGATGGCTGCAAGCGATACGCCGCCGCTCGTGAAGCCGATGATGACCGCTATCGCTCCAGCTATGAGAGACCCAAAGATCGGGATGATCTCAGCAATTGCAGTAAAGACGGAAAGCAGAAGTGCGTACGGGATGCCGATGATGAGAAGTCCGAGATAGACTAATATGCCAACAAGGAGAGAGAGCAGTATCTGCCCCTGCATCCAGAGACCGATCTTCTTCTGCGCCCGCTTCCAAAGATCGACCGAGTAGTTCTCGTGCGCGACCGGCATCACGAGACGGAGGAAATCATCGACTCCGGTATCTTGAAGCGCAAAGTAGAACGAGAGGACGATAACCAGGCCGAAAGAGAAGATGCCGCCGAAAAAGGCAACGAAGACCTGTATGACGCTCCCCGAACCGCTCACGAAGACCGATTGCAAAGAGAACAGCGTCTGGACGAATGACTGCAGGTCGTGCGAACTCCCGATGAGGCTCGTGGCGCTCGTGATGTTCTGGAACGAGCTTGATGCGTTTATCGCTTCAAGATATTGCGGCATGGAGGAGAGGAATCCGGCAGCATCGGCAATAATCGGCGGGAAGAAGAAATAGAGGAGGACGAAGATTGAT
This sequence comes from bacterium, assembly GCA_023264495.1. Taxonomy (GTDB): domain Bacteria; phylum Patescibacteriota; class Minisyncoccia; order Phycocordibacterales; family Phycocordibacteraceae; genus C7867-001. The sequence goes on from JAHFMM010000003.1 coordinate 22,964, forward strand.
CCGAAAGTAAGCACATAGACGAGGATCGCCGCAAAGAAGCGCGGGATGCTATGGCGGATGAAGAATGAAATCTCAGGCTCGATCGCTGAGGCAATCACGATTGCCGTGAGCACGAGGAGGACGAGATCGCGCAATACCCAGAGCGTATACGCGCCCGCAATGATAAGAAGCGCTGAGATGATAGTGCCTGATGTGATGGTTATCTTGGTGTCTTGCATATCTGCATCCTAGCATAAAAAGTAACGCCGCTTCCCCCTTTCATAGGAAGCGGCGCTGATTGTGTATCACTAATGCCGTGATGCTTGTTCGAGCATTGCGGCGAGTTCTGGCGGCAGAGGAATCCTGAGGACATGCATCTCGATGTCGCACGCAGGCTCTTCTTTCTCAGACCAGCAGAGTTGCCAGTCCTTCCGGATACCGTTTGTCTTCAAGGCGAAATCGGGTATTACCAATTCGACTTCGCCCCACAAAGCTTCGTTGACCGTCTTATACATCCGCCCCAGTTTGAGCAGACACTTCCGCTGCTCGTCGCTCGGGGCGCCGGCACATTTGTCGACGATTTGTACACCCTCGTTCTCAATCAGGTCACGAAGGGTGTACAACCGCTTGATTTCCGGCGTCGCGATAGCGACGACATGATCATTCGGCCCTGGCTCTTCGTCCGGCGGAACGCATTGCACCGGATCGATATTGTGCAGCCGCTCAATGATTTCATGCAGAACGGCCCCAAATCCAATAACATCTTCTTTCTGATACATGATTACTCCTCCTGAAAACGAGACCGAAACGGTCTGGGTCTACCCGCATTGCATATTACATGCAATGTATATTAAGTCAAGTCCTATTCGATTGCAGCGCGGATGCGAGCGGCGGCTTCAGCAACAGTGAGCCGTTCTTGTTCGCCCGTGTCGCGGTGGCGAAGCGTGACCGTATCCTTCAAGGTTCCCTGCCCCGAGCTTGTCGTGGGGTCGCCGAGCGTGTAGAAGTCGATCGTGATGCAGAACGGCGTACCAATCTCGTCTTGGCGGCGATAGCGTTTGCCGATATTGCCATTGTCGTCCCACGCGATTGCCGGATGCACTTTCTTCAGTTCTGCACGAACTTCGCGCGCCTTAGCGACCAATTCTGGCTTATTCTTCAAGAGCGGCGAGACCATCGCCTTCACGGGCGCAATCTTTGGCGCGAGCGCGAGATAGGTGCGCCCTTCCCCGCCCAGCTCGTCTTCGCGATAAGCACTCGCGAGTATCGCAAGGACAGTCCGATCGACACCAAGCGAGGGTTCAATGACATGTGGTATGAACTTCTCCTTCGTTTCTTCATCAAGATATTCAAGCGAGGTGTTTGAGCCTTTCTGGTGCGCTGAGAGGTCGAAGTCGGTGCGATATGCGAGCCCCCAGAGCTCTTTGCGCCCGAAGGGGTAGTCGAATTCGAAATCGATCGTGCGCTTGCTGTAGTGCGCACGATCAGTATCGGCAATTTCAAGTTCATGAATGCTATCGCTTGGCAGGCCGATCGCGATTGCGAAGAGATGCATCATCTCCTGCCATTCTTTGAATGCTTGCTCCCACTCTCTCGGATGAACAAAGTACTCGACTTCCATCTGCGAAAGTTCACGCAAGCGGAATATGAAATCGCGCGGCGCGATCTCGTTGCGGAATGCCTTCCCGATCTGCGCGATGCCGAATGGCAATTTCGGATGAATCGAATCGATGACATTCTTATAGTTCGCGAAGATGCCTCCTGCTGTCTCGGGGCGCAGATATACCGCGGCAGAATCATCCTCCATCGCTCCTGCGTGCGTCTTGAACATCATATTGAACTGGCGCTCCTCGCCTAGTTTCCCTCCACACTCAGGACACGACTTTGTATCATCAAGATGATCCGCGCGGAAGCGCTTCTTGCATTTCTCGCATTCCACCAAAGGATCGGAGAAACCAGCGATATGTCCTGACGATTCCCACATCTTCGGGTTCATCAGGATTGCCGCGTCAACGCCATACATATCATCGCGATCATCGCGGAACATCTGCAACCAGAGGCGTTCTATATTTTCTTTAAGTACGACACCCATCGGACCGTAATCGAAGGTGCCGGCGAGGCCGCCATAGATCTCAGAGCCGGGGAAGACGAAGCCGCGGCGCTTCGCGAGCGAGACAATCTTTTCCATCAAGTTTTGGTCAGTCATAGTTCTCGATTATTGCACAATTCCGTTCCCAGCGACATAGCCTGGGACATACGGCGTGTCTGTGGTTACCACTCTTCCTGAGGCAGAGACATTCGCTCCTGCGAAGCGGTCATATCCTGAGAATGACGGGCTCGTGGTGAGATCAGGCGCACTCCCCCGCTGAGAAGTTGACGGCGTGATCGATACTTGGAATATGCCTTGCGCCGTTGCGCCTTGCGACAAATCGCCGACATTCCACTTCACTACGCGCGCGGCAGGGTCATAGACGAAGGTTCCGGTGCCTGCCGTCTGGCCGGTATACGATACGTAGGTCGGCAATGACGCGGTGACGGTACCGCCCGCGACCGTGCTTCCTTTGTCCTCGACATTCCAAACGATCGAATAGGTAGTCGCCTGGTCAGCGCGCGGCGGGATAGGTCCGCTTGCTGCAAGCGGCGTGCCAGTGTGCGCTGAGATTGCTGACAAGAGTACCGTCGTTACGACTTTTGCAGTCTTGGTTGTTGAGACGGTTACCTGTTCTGGCACGTTCGCTTGCCCGACACGGGTACCCGACACCGCCACAATGAAAGATACAGCAGGTGAGTTCGATCCCGCGGGAATCGTCGAGAAATTAAATGAGCCGACTCCCGAGGAGCCGGGCGCGAGCGAAGCGAGCGCCGAGTCGGTACTCTGGTCGAAGATGATAGTATGCGTTGCAGAATTATAGAATCCGCTCATGGCCTTGATACTTCCATAGTCAATGGCCGATCCATTGATCGTAATGGCAACAGTTGCGTTAGTGATAGGTGTCGAGAGTGTGTTCGTGTATGACACCGAGACATCCTGCGTGCTCCCCGGATTAAGTACGGCCGTATCAGACGTGTCTCCGTTGAGCGCGAGCCGTGTCGTGATGAAAGGAGCTGCAATAGAGACGGTCGCGGCTTGTGTCATATACGATACCGCGAGCGTTGAATCTTGTGATGACTTCGCCGTCCCGACCGTAAAATGGAATACGCGCTGTTCATTGTTCTGCCCGACCAGAGAGCCGGTGAGTGTCAGTGGCACGCTCGCCCCGGGCGCGAGCGTGCCGATCCTGAAGGATGCGTTATTGTCGAGTGGCAACGAAGATGATGTTATCGTAAAGCCGAAGGGCGAGCCCATAGCGAGGACGACATTGCTGAGCGGGACAGCTGCATTCGAACGGACTGTTAGCAAGAATGTGAGTGGCTCTCCTGCGACCGTCTCGGAGAGTGTCTCGACTGACAGAGAGAGTGGTGTCGAAGAAATCATAACTGCATATGAGATCTTCTTCTGGAAGACGGCATTCGAGCCTGACGTGCTGTATGAGAACAGAATCGGGAGCGCGAGCGCATCACTGGTACCGCCGAAAATGATAGCGCGCACCGAACGAGTCACTGTTTGGCCGCTGGCGAGTGTTCCAAGATTCTCGATATAGCGCGGATATGCCTTCAACACATCTACGGCATCACGCGTCCCTGTTGGAAAATCTATTTCAATGGTCGCGTTCTCGAGTGCTGTCGGATTATTGTTCGTTACCGTAATCGATAGTGGGACGGTATCGCCACCCGCAATAGTTGTCGGACCTTGTATGTCGAGTGTAACTTTATCTATCGATACCGAATTCCCACCGTAATAAAGAAAGTACCCCGCAATACTAATCGCTACGAAAAAAAAGAGTGTCGCCATGCCGAAGAATATGCTTGCCAGTCGCACATGGCGTTCCGCGTTGTGTGGCACCGAGGGAGCCTCTTTCTCTTCCTCCCATGCGTGCGGCAGTTCGCGCTTACGCTCCATCGCGAAGGGATCGCGAGCATACGCTGGAGCAGTAGGCCGATAAAGCGCCTCGCGCGACCGTTCGAGCGAACCAATATCGTCTTCGTCACCCTTAAGTATCATTGTCGTTTAGTATAGCAAGCTCTACAGCCCAGATGCGGCTATGCCATTGTTAATGCGAGCAATATACTTCACACGGTCTCTCTGTATAGTCGCGAGAAGATCGCTTCCAAAAAGAGGATCGTCAATCGGCACTTCGCCTATATCGAGACCGAGCACGGTGAGTATCCTGAGCGCTGCAAGTATCTCAATCGATTCATGAGACTCTTCAGGAAGAGTAGCGAGCGCCTTAAGAAAACTGATAATGATCGGATAGAGCGCATGATCGCGTTCCTCTCCCACGACTAACCGCGCCACGAGGCTCGAGATCCGAGCGGCGCGGCTACGCGTTTCAAACGAGGGGAGCTTCGAGAACCAATCGTCCTCAAGAACCGCTCCGGTGATACGCCACCCTTCCTTCCCCCGTACGAGGATACAGGTATTCTCTGCAAGCGTACCAAGAGCTGGGGCGAGCTTCGCTCCTGACTTGCGAACGCCTTGCGCCCGGGCATATACCAAACCGACATCCGGGGTCAAGAGGACGATGGTGCTGTTTGCCTCGCCTGAATGCAATCGGGCGAGCACGATGCCGCGTGTATGATATTTAACCCGCATCAGTTATAAGATCGAATCGTATTTCCCCCGTCGAGAGCATCGCTGGATATTTTCCTGCCGGCTTGATCTCAGTGCGCACCCTGTCATCTGGCGAGAGCCCTTCTGCCTTGCGCGCCTGCGCGACCGCACTTGCCATCTCACGCTCATCGCCTTCTCTAATCAGTCCCGGGGTGAGATTCGTATCAAGAGCGAGCTCCTTCCCTATCACAACCAGCTTTACATTCACTTCTTCAGC
>JAHFMM010000003.1:27880-36420 GCA_023264495.1 bacterium
CAGCGAGAATCATCATGAGATCATCTGACAGCGCTTCTATAACCGTAAGCGCGGCGAGCGGCTGACGCACCTTGATACCCGCCTTCTGCCTCATCTGGAGCGCTTCTGATGCACACGCGCGGACGCGCGCCATCTCAGAGATAAGCCGCGATGGCGCGTTTTGCCTGAAGAGATCGATAATACTCCACGAGTGCTTCGCGGCCGGCCACGAAGCGAGATGCACGCTGATCGGGTCATTCTCCGACTTCACTTTCCCGTATATCTCATCGGCGATAAACGGTGCAAACGGGGCAAGCAGCAGGGCCGCACTACGAAGCGTCTCACGAAGCGTGTCGAGTGCCGCCGTATCGCCATCACGCACGCGGTCGCGGATACGGCGAACGTACCACTGCGACAAATCTTCGGCGAGAGCGGCTATCGCGCGAGTCGCTTCGAACGGCCGATACGCATCCATCGCCTTCGTCACTGCCGATACGGTCTCTGCAACTCGTGCCTGCATCCAACGATCCAGCGCCGACAGTTTCTGCTCTTTGCGTGTGACGGCCTTAAAAAGGCCATAGAATTTCGCACTATTGTCGAACCACGAGAGAACCTTCGCAACTTCCTTCACCGTCTTCTCATCATAATTCTTCGCATCGCCAGCCTGACTCACGCTGTACATCCAGAAACGGAGCGCATCGACACCAAATTTCTCCATCTCAGCCCACGGGTCGACGACATTCCCCTTTGACTTGCTCATCTTCTGCCCTTCGGCATCGAGGAGATGCCCGAGCGATATGACATTCTTGAAGGCGGCTCCGCGCCCAGAGAGCACCCCCACCGCAAGGAGCGTATAGAACCATCCGCGCGTCTGATCGATCGCCTCACTGATAAAATCGGCTGGATACGCAACGGTTGCCCGATAGGTCTCAAGCGGCACCGTTCCGCGTTCTTTGGCAGCTTGCGCAAAAGGCATCGCACCGGAATCAAACCACACATCCATCACTTCTCGTACTCTCCGCAATACGGTTCCCGTATCTGAAACGAGCACGATGTCATCGATATACGGGCGATGCAGATCGAGCTCATAGTCGTCATTGAGCGGAAGCGGGGTGAGATCGAACTCGCGCACCTCGGCCTGCTCGACCGATGCAATAACCGAATCGAGGATCTTGTCTGATCCGGCAATGTCCGCTCCCGCGAGGACAGTAGAGAGAGACTCGAAAGCTATCCCGTGCGAGACGATGAGAATCGTCTCGCACGCCTGGGTGCGCTCAAGCTCGTAGATGCATGAACCGAAACGCCGTTTCGCATCGAGATAGCTCTCGCCGCCAGGAACGCGATCGGCATAGGCGTGTTCGGCCCGCCACGCAAGAAACTCCTTGAGGGTTCCTTTCTGATCGAAGTCGCCAAAACTGAATTCGCGCAGTCGGTCATCGTACACGATGCGCTCTCGCGGGAATCCGAGACCTTCAGCGATCATCTCTGCCGTTTCTCGCGTACGCAAAAACGGCGATGCGTATATCTTAGTAATCTTTTTTTCTTTGAGTTCCTGCAAACGAGCTGCTACCTGCGCCCGGCCTCGTTCAGTCAATCCGTTGAAGGTGATGCCTCGAGAATCGAATGTCCCCTTCGCATTATTCTCTGATTCGCCGTGGCGCATAACGAGATACGTGTTGCCCGACTTCTTCACGCGCGCTGTAAGCTCATCAACCGAACCGATGACGAGCCGTTCACTCCCGTCCTCGCTCTGCCACACCGGGAGCGGCGTACCCCAGTACCGTTCGCGGCTGATCGCCCAATCTTTCACATTCGTAAGCCATTCGCCCATACGCCCTTCGCGCAGATACTCCGGCTCCCAGTGCACCTGTCTGTTCTCTGCAACGAGCGTATCGCGCAGATCTTGCATACGGATATACCACGAATCGCGCGCATAGTAGATGAGCCGTGTCTTGCATCGCCAACAGAATGGGTAGCTATGCTCATATTTCTCTTTGGCAAAGAGCGCGCGGCGCGCGGCGAGATCCTTCACGATAGCGATAGTCGTCTCTTCTTCGACAACCGAGCGTCCTTCAAGGAATCCTGTCCCGGTAACAAATAGCCCTTCCGCGTTCACGAGATGCACCTTCGGCAAGCCAATCGCATTCCCAAGCTCGAAGTCGTCTTGACCATACATAACCGCTGTATGCACGATGCCCGTACCTTCTTCAATCGTCACGAAGTCGGCAGCATATATTTGAAATGCTTTGTCGAATTTCTCTTTCTCATTTTCAGATGCGAGCTCTTTTGCATACGGATAGAGCGGCGCGTACTTCTTCCCGATGATATCCTTGGCCGGAACATCAGCTATCCGCTGCCACTCTTCGCCGAGCGTTGCTGCCGCGCGGGCGTCTGCAACAATAACCGTGATTCCCTCTTTCTCATACTTCCCATAGACAATGTTCATGCCGATGGCAAGCGCGACATTGCCAGGAAGCGTCCATGGCGTCGTCGTCCATGCGAGCAGAAAAGTCCCCGGTTCATCAACAAGTTCGAACTTTGCCGTAACCGTGATATCTTTGACATCCGTGTAGCCCTGCGCAAGCTCGTGCGAGGAGAGCGTTGTCCCGCAACGCGGGCACCACGGCACAATCTTATAATCCTTGTAGAGTCTCCCGTCATCCGCAATCTGCGCGAAGATATTCCAGAGCACCTCCATATACGCGCTGTCGAAGGTGAAATAGGCCTTGGTCTCATCGACCCAGTAGCCGATACGCCGAGTGAACTTCGCCCAAAGATCGATGTAGGTAAATACGCTCTCACGGCATTTCTTATTAAAGGCGGCGATGCCGTACTTCTCGATATCGGGTTTGCCGGTGAAGCCGAGCTCTTTCTCGACTTGAAGCTCGACCGGGAGCCCGTGGGTGTCCCAGCCGGCACGACGATTCACCCGGTATCCGCGCATCGTCTTGTAGCGCGGGATAGCATCCTTAAAAGCGCGTGCGGCGAGGTGGTGGATACCCGGCTTACCATTGGCAGTCGGGGGGCCTTCATAGAACACAAAGTCTCCTTTGGGAGCATCTTTCGTGAGCGACTGTTCGAAGATGCGCTCGCGCTCCCAGAACTCTAGGATTGCCTCCTCTCGCTTTGCCGCTTCGGATTTCTCCGGCAGATGAGCCATATCCCTCTATCCTAGCGTTTACTAGCTGAAAATGAAACAGCCGCAGAGTAATCCTGCAGCCGTCTTCTTGACCTTGCATACTGTCAGGTCCTGCAATTCTTAAACCGCCGTTGCACGGTAGCGACATCGGTAATGAGCACCCATTCGGCAAAAGCTCTCGCTGTCGCAGAAATCATGTGCGTAATGCCGTCGGTAATACCTTCCTTGAGTTTATTAAACTCTTTGACGGCGGCTGCAACATCGATATGAACCTTGTTGTTCATGAACACTTCCGCCCGTTCGAAGAATTCTTCGGGCGACCAGCCGAGTTTTTCTACAACGGCAATGGCCCTCTCGACCGTAGCGATTGGACTATACCCTTTCCCTTTACGATTTCTTCCGTTCTGCATGGCTATCCCCTCATCAGATTGCGACGCACGGATGTGCTGTCCGTATATGAATCTACTCCTATACGGAGAGTGGCGCAACCGCATTATTCACATCTTCTCAGGTGTCGGGATACCGAGAAGCGTGAGGCCGTTCGTCATCGTCTGAGCAAAGGCGCGTGCGACACGCTCCTTATATATTTCTTCAGATGAGCCAAGAATCTGTTCTGATGCATAAAAAGCATTCCATTCGCCGGCAAGCTCGGTGAGATAGGTTACGAGGAGATTCGGCGCAAGCTCGCGTGCGGCACGTGCCGCCACTTCGGGATAGTGGATCAGGAGACGCTCGATGGCGTACGGTACCGTGGGCTCAGCATCACCCGTCACGCCATTCTCAGCATATGTTAGGATCTTCTTCGCGCGTACGAGCGCATACTGGAGGTAGGGCCCTGAGTCGCCCTCGAGCGAGAGCGACTTCTCCGGGTCGAAGATGATGTCCGAGCCCGATGCCTGGCGCAGGATCATGTACTTGATAGCGCCGATTGCGACCTGCTCGGCAACAAGCGGGTCAGCATTCTTCTCGCTCGCCTTCTCGATTACCTCGCGAATAAACGCATCAGCCGTGATGACGTTCCCTTCGCGCGAAGACATTTTGCCCGAGGCAAGCTTCAAGAATCCGTGAGGAACATGTTTCGTCTTCGCCGCAAGGAGCGGAGCAACATCAGCAAGAGCCGCGAGTACCGTCTTGAACCGCCCTATTTGCTCATTCCCACTCACAATAATATTCGTATCTGACGGCCATCGCTCTTCTTTAAGGAAAGCAAGACCGATATCTTTCGCTTCGTAGGTCGGCGTGTCGTGCGAGGTGATGAAGACCATCGTGTGTACGCCCTTCTTCTCGCCGTTGTAGACGATCGCGCCATCGCTCTTCTCAAAGACTCCTTTCGCGAGTCCGTCATGCACCACCCGCATACCTGTCTCGGTCGTGTCACTATCGAAGAACTCGAAATCGAAGGGCGTGCCGAGGAGCCGCCAGATGCGCCGAAACTCTTCTACCGAGACATCGCGCCCTTTGCGCCATAGCTCCATAAGCTCGTGGTCGTCCCCCGCATAGATCGATTTATTGAGCGCATCGATTTCTTTCTTCGCCCTTTCATCAGCTTCATACGCATTTGATCCTTCACTGTAGGCGCTACCGATCTCACGCACGCTCGGCTCTGACATGTCCTTCTTCTGGAGCCCCCAGAGTGCTTTCGCAACATTCGGGCCGATGTCGCCACCAAAGGTCGCACGTGCGACCTTTGCACTCTCATTCTCAACAAGCCGCGCAAGCGACTCACCGATAATCGTCCCCACCAAATGCCCTATGTGCATCTCCTTAAATGCATTCGGGTTCGAATACTCGACCATGGTTCGCTTACCAGATTTTTCATTACCCCTTCCCCACGCTTCACCTTGCGAACCCACCTCTGCAACAGCAAGCGCGATCGCTTCGCGGGCGAGCGTTATATTCACAAAACCGGGACCAGCGACTGCGACATGCGAGATGATCTCGCCAAGCGAGCTGGTAAGGGTTTGCGCGAGCGAGTCCGCGAGCTCGCGTGGATTCTTCCCGAGCTGCTTCGCCGCTACGAGCGCCGCGTTTGTTGCGTAGTCCCCATGCCCCATATCGGTCGGGCGTTCAACGACAAACGCACTATCGCTCGCGCCAAGCTCAGCGAGCGCTTCCTGTATGACTAATCGTATCCGCTCCTCCATGCGGCGAGTATACCCAGCATTAACCGTTTTGTCTTGCGTCTTATGCAAGAGTGGTTTTTGTTTTTGGAATCAGTTTAGACAGCCTCTGGGCATTCCCCCACCCAAGCATTCCTTGATACGAGGCTACGGTCGCCTCACTCGGCTCGCCCTGCAAGTTCCTCAACATCCGCTTCTTCGTGCTCGTCCGTAACACCCGGTGATGAGGGAAGTGTACCCAGCCGAGGAAGTCGATGCCTGAAACAAGCGTCCCGAGAGAGACTTTGTCTGGGTGCAATTCGAGTTTCAGTTTGGTTTGCAGAAATGATTGAGCCTGTGGCAGGAGTTTGGCGAGAACATCGCGGTCGTCTGAGAGGAAGACGAAGTCGTCGGCATAGCGGATGTAGTGCTTCGCTTTGAGCTGGTGCTTCACGAACTGGTCGAACTCGTTCATATAGATATTCACGAGGAGTTGGCTGGTGAGATTGCCGAGCGGGAGACCTTTTCCTTTCTCGGTGCTTGAGAAGCTCTCGATGACTCGATTGAGGAGAGTGAGGATGTCGTGGTCGGGAATGTATGCACGCAGGATATCCATGAGTACCTGCTGATCGATCGAGGCGAAGAACTTGCGGATGTCGCACTTCAATACCCAAGCCGTGCGGGTATCATTCTTCGAGACGATGCGGGAGAACTCGCGGAAGCGATTCATCGCCTTGTGCGTTCCCTTCAAGTGGCGGCAGGAATAGGAGTCGTGTATGAAAGTCTTGTCGAAGAAGGGATAGAGCTGACGATAGAGGGCGTGGTGGAGGAGACGGTCGCGTACGGATGCTTTATGGATGTCGCGTGGTTTGGGGTCGTTCACTTTGAAGTGTTCGTAGCCGCCGTGGGTATAGGTGCGAGCAGCGAGATCGCGGTGGAGCGTGAGGATATTGTCAGAAAGTCTGTATTGAAATTCTTGTACGTCTTTCCTGTTGCGTTTGCCTTTCAGGAATTCTCGCCATGCATCGAGCAAATTGTGTCTCGAGATGATATCGTCATACGTATGAACGAGCTGCACCCGCATTTCTCTGAATCTACCCCCCCCGACCGTTTTGCAACCTAAACTTATTCCTGTCGTATTGAAGTTGAAAGAGTCGTACGGCTTATGGCAACAATATATCGTGCACTTCCCTAAGGCGAACCGCTTCACGCTCGGATCGAAGATTGACGATGTATTCCTGAATGCAATCGAGTACTGTTTTCTTGCGAGTTATAGCGCATCGGCAGAAAAGATTGTGCTTGTTGACCGTAGTATCGCGCGCGTTGACCTCTTGAAGCTGCTTTTGCAACTTGCATGGGAAACGCATGCGCTCGATGCGAAGAAGTTCATGCATCTCTCCGAAGATTTGGCGGTTGTTGGCCGAATGCTCGGCGGTTGGCGCCGACAGCTACAAAACAAAACTCCCGCCGTGTGACTTGGCGGGAGAACCAGCAAGAGTGGCGAACGGCGAGGAAGCGGCAGTTGCGATTCCACCTGTCATCACGCCTGTTGAGGTTGAGGTTCCGATTAGAGTCGTTCCTGTCGAGATACGACACATAGCGATTGCCATTGACCTTCGCGACCGAGCCATTGTACGCGGCATCATCCATATCACTGTCCATCGAATACTCTCCGGACTGAATCGTATTTGCGACCTTGTGTGTCACCAATGACGCGCACCAACTGTCTCTGGTTTTGAGACTCACCCTAACGCACGCTTCGAACAGCCGTAACCGTCCGAACTCTCGCTCTAGGGCTTGCGGACAAACTGCTCGAAGTCGTAACCTCGTGCTTTCCGTTTGTCGTTGTTGATTATACTGCAAAAAACAAGCCCCCGCACAGTGAAATGCGGGGTCTTGGTCGGAAGCGTCAAAGATTCAAAGGACAAAAGTCCCGAGTGACTAAGACGCAGAGACCTTGCGAACGGCGAGGAAGCGGCAGTAGCGATACCACCAGCCATCACGCCTGCTGAGGCCGAGGCCCCGATAAGAGTCGTACCTGTCGAGATACGACACATAGCGATAGCCATTGACCAAAGCGACCGAGCCAAGCTCGACGATCGGGAACTTCCGCTGTTCTTCGGGAAACTTTGAACCGAAAGCAAGAAGATGTTCGTTCTTCGCGTTTTCCCATCCGGATCCGGCTTCCTCGATCAAACGTTCCGCTTCGTCAGACTCAATGTCTCGGTCGAAGTGGAAGAGTTTGTATTCGTACTCTCCCGCCTCGCTCGTGATTGGGAAGCACCCGGGCGTGATGTCGCTGTTACTCCAGTCGTAGTGACCGGCAACGATCATTTGCTCGAGTGATTGATTGGTGATGCAAATGCAATTCTCGGCTTCGGTAACGAGCGTCGGGATGGTCGGTTCCCTTCCTTCGATGACGAATCCCCGTTCAAGCGCTGCCGGGATTTGATCGAGGTGTTGCTCATAATACGCAATCACCTCGTCCGGAAGCTTCTTGAAGTTTGCTACCGCTTTGAGCCCCAGATCGTAGGCTCGGTCATTCAAGGGTGTGCTAGACATGGCGTTTCCTTTTGCCGATGGCCCCGACCGAATAGTCGAGTTTCGCCACAGCAGAGAGCCTCTTGGCCGTTTACCCCGAGCTTTATCGAGGGGCTTTCTGCTGGGGCGAACCGCGCATTCAAAGAGCAGAGGTCTGTGCACTATACTACACGAGTTGACGTTTCTGTCAAGGTCGCGTCCAGAGAGGGTTGGATTTATGAAAATGATTCAGGGATCGGGTGCGTGCGGGCGATCTCCTTCACCTCGGCAAGCGCGCTTGCGACCGTTGCGTCATCACGCTTCGTGAGCACCTCGACCATGATTCGTGCGACCTGTGCAGACTCAGACTCCTTCAAGCCGCGTGTTGTCATCGCGGGTGTGCCGAAGCGGATACCGGAAGGGTCCATCGGCTTGCGCGTGTCATCGGCAATCGCGTTTTTATTAAGAGTGATCCCTGCACGATCAAGAAGTTTCTCGGCCTCGCCGCCCGAGATGCCAAACGAGGTCCACGCATCAAGCAAGATGAGGTGATTGTCCGAGCCGCCGGTGATCATGCGCGCATCGTGCTTCTTAAAAACTTCTGCCATCGCTTTGGTGTTTGCGATGATCTGCTTCGCATATTGCGCAAACGCGGGGCTAAGCGCCTCACGGAATGACACCGCCTTTGCCGCGATCTGATGCATGTGCGGCCCGCCTTGGAGCCCAGGGAATACGGCCTTATCTATCTTCTTCGCAATCTCTTCACTCTCACGCACAAGGATCATCCCGCCACGCGGGCCGCG
>JAHFMM010000003.1:36520-46272 GCA_023264495.1 bacterium
GACGACATCGCCTCGCGCACCGCGCGCGAGACATAATTCTCAGAAGGTATAAGCTCTAATCCCTCATCCTCGCGCGTATCCTCTCCTACAAGAGCGGCATATACCTCTGGGTCTTCTTCTTGTATGTGCTGGTAAAAATTCATATGCCTGATACTAGCTTGTAAAACGATCTTCGACAATCTGCCGAATTTCTTTCTGAATATCTTCTTTTGAGCGCATACCTTGTTCGCTTGCACACTCAACAACCTTCCAGTTTGGCCGGTAATCAGCAAGCCAGTTTGCTGTTTCGTGACTTCGCTCGAGATAGGTACGATCCTCTTCAACGGTATCCTTTACGCCTGCACCGAGCATCTGATTTTTTGCAGCACGTTTCTTCTGAAGTAGTTCCAAACTTATTTCAACAGGCACGCGCAAATAAATAATCATATCTGGTCGTGGGATATGCAGCACATCGTGTTCCATATGATCGAGCCATTGTAAGAAAGTTATGCGTTCTTGTTCATCAGCAATCTTGCCGCCCTGATGAATTTGATTTGAACTTGAGAATCGATCAGCAATCACCAATCTCCCCTCCGTAAGAGCATTGTGAATTGTTTTTGATGATTCGAGACGATCAAGCGCATACAGCGCCGATGCAATCTTTGGGTCCATATGCAAAAAGTCTCCATGCTTTCCCGCAAGGCATTCGCCAAGGAACGCCCCGAAGAAATTTCGCTCATATCCCGGGAAATCGAGTATGATTGAATCAATATTATCCTGTAAAAGCTGTTCTGTAAGGAGTCGAGATTGTGTGGCTTTCCCCGACCCATCATTGCCATCGAACACCACAAATATTCCCTTTTTCATATATGCTAGTATATGCCATATATGCGTCAATACAATCAAATCCTGAGTAGAATTATGGAAGAAGGCGTTGATCGAGAAGGTCGAAACGGAAGTACCCGCGCCCTCTTTGCTATTCAGATGCGATTTAATCTAAAAGACGGATTCCCAGCTGTTACGACTAAGAAACTTGCTTTTAAAGCGGTAAAAAGCGAGCTTCTCTGGTTTATCGAGGGAAACTCCGATGATAATCGTCTTAAAGAACTCAATGGGTCTGAACGAACTATTTGGACCGACAATGCAGAGGCAGATTATTGGAAACCGAAAGCCAAGTTCCCGGGTGATCTCGGTCGTGTCTACGGCATGCAATGGCGACACTGGCGTACTCCAGAAGGAGGTGAAATTGACCAGCTTGGTACTATCATTGAACGTATAAAAACAAATCCGACTGATCGTCGTCTCGTCGTATCAGCATGGAACCCAGGCGAGCTCGACCAAATGGCACTCCCGCCATGCCACATGCTCTTCCAATTTTTCCCAAATACAAAAGACAAGACGCTTTCATTGCATATGCTCCAACGAAGCTGCGATATGTTCCTTGGCGTCCCATTCAATATCGCTTCTTATGCACTTCTTCTCTCGATGGTTGCACAGATAACTGGCTACACTCCAAACGAATGTATTCTCACCTTGAACGATGCTCATATCTACCACGATCACTTCGATGCGGTGAAAGAGCAACTTTCTCGAGAACCATTATCGCTTCCTACCCTTTGGCTTAATCCTGAAGTGAAAGGCATTGATGCCTTTACCATGGACGACATCGAGCTTCGAGACTACCAGTCACACCCGGCGATAAAGGCCAAGATGGTCGTTTAGAAATTCAACAATCTCACGTATGGCACTTTCAGATAAAAAAATACTTGAACATAAAAAAGCTGGCACTATTGTTATCGAGCCGTTCAAGCGAGATAATCTTGCGACCTCAAGCTATGACGTTACGCTCGGCGAATGGTTCTATCGTGAGCAACCGCCCAAATACAATCACAGTCTATATAACATCTGGAGCGAGGAACATACGCGACACGTCTGGGGGGCCGACAATGTTGAACGTGCGGTTACTGCAAAAGAGGCATTTAAAAAATACAAATTCGAATGGGGTGGGATTAGTCCGAATGACAAAGTTATCATGCTTCGCCCAGGGGAAACGATTCTTGCCCATACGAACGAATTCATAGGTGGACGCAATACAGTAACGACTATGATGAAAGCACGATCTTCTATGGGTCGTAATTTTATTGAAGTATGCAAGTGCGCTGGGTGGGGTGATGTCGGGTACGTAAACCGCTGGACGATGGAAATAACAAATAATTCCAGAAATTACATAATTCCACTTGTTGTTGGAAGACGTATTGCACAGATTGTTTTCTTCGAGACTGGCCCTATCCTTGAAAAGGATTATACGGAAACCGGCAAGTATCAAACATCGGCTGATATTAAAGTTTTGAAAAAATCTTGGACGCCAGAATCTATGATACCGAAACTTTGGACTGATCGTGATGCTAAAAACAAACGTGATTATGGTGCTCGAAAAAAGTCTTAGTATCATCGCGGCAGTCGGGAAAGAGCGAGAATTAGGACTGCGGGGACAGCTTCTTTGGTCAATCCCTGACGATATGCAGCATTTCAAGGCGGTTACGGCTGGACACCCGGTCATCATGGGGAGGAAGACGTGGGAATCGCTCCCTGAGCGGTTCCGCCCGCTCCCAGGGAGAACGAATATTGTCGTGACGCGGCAGGCCACCTATGTCGCGAATGGTGCGAGTATCGCTAGCTCGTTTGAGGAGGCGCGCGCAGGAGCGGCGCACGCCCCGGGTAGCACTGAAATCTTCGTCATCGGCGGCGGTGAACTCTATCGCGAAGCACTCCCCGTCGCCAACCGCCTCTACATCACCCTCGTCGATGCTACTGCCGAAGCCGACACCTTCTTTCCCGAATATGAAAATGATTTCAAAATAATTTCTGACGAACTCGGCGAGGGTGCACCGCCACATCGCTTTGCAACATTCGTGCGCAAATAAAATCGCGGCGACTAAAGTCGCCGCGATTTTATTTTTAGGAATCGCTTATTTAACGTCGATACCCATCGAGCGGGCGGTGCCGGCAATGAGACGACCGGCAGCCTCAGGACTATTCGCATTCAAGTCCGGCATTTTCTCTGCGACGATTGCCGCGATCTGCGCCTGCGTGATGGTTCCAACCTTCTGCTCCTTCGGTTTGAGGGCTCCCTTCTCGAGACCGAGCGCCTTCAAGATAAGACGCGAGGCCGGCGGGTTCTTCATGATGAAGGTGAACGAACGGTCGTCATAGACCGAGAGCTCGACGGGGATAATCGTACCCATCTTGTCGCGCGTTGCGTCGTTGAATTGAGTCACGAACTGACCGATGTTCACGCCCGCGGGGCCGAGGGCTGTGCCGACCGGCGGAGCCGGTGTCGCCTTGCCGCCAGGGATCTGGAGTTTAATCTTCTTTACGATAGTAGCCATGAATTGAGTGTATGTTACCTTAGAGTTTGCGTATCTGCAAGAAGTCGAGCTCGACCGGCGTCTCACGGCCGAACATCGACACCATCACTTTCACCTTCCCGCGATCCTCATCGATCTCGCCGACTTTGCCCTCCAAATCCTTAAAAGGACCGTCCGCGATGACAACCGGGTCGTCCTTCACCAGGTCGATGCGGTGCTTCGGTGCCTCTGCGGTCATGCGCTTCATCAGCGTTGCAACCTCAGACTCCTCCATCGGCACAGGCGTGTTACCTGATCCGACAAAACCTGTTACGCGCGGCGTGTTGCGCACCACAAACCATGAATCATCATCAACGATCATGCGGACAAGAATGTAACCCGGATAGATCTTCTCTTCTTCGACGATACGCTTGCCGCCCTTCACGCGGATCTTCTTCTCAGTCGGGACGATGACATCGAATATCTTCCCTTCCATGCCGAGCGACTCGATGCGCTGCTTCAAGTTGCGTTCGACTGCATTCTCATACCCCGCATAGGTGTGGATGGTATACCACCGTGCGTCCTCTTTGCGCGGGGCAGTCTCATCACGCACTTCGATGCGCGCCACCGGGGCGATGTCGACCATGCCTGACTCTTCAGGCGACTGGTCTGCTGATGTGCTGTTGTGAAGCTGGGTGTCTTCCATAGGAGTATTCGATTAGCCGACAAGAGTGTTCACTCCCGTACCGAAGAGGTGATCGAGAATGCTCACGAAAATCGCAATGATCACGGCGATGCCGATAACAACAAGCGTATGGGCGAGCGCTACCCGATTGTTCGGCCACACGATATGCGTGAACTCTTCACGTACATGCTTCAGATAGGTGATGGGTGAGATCATGGCGAAAATGTCTTTGGTAAATAAAAAAGCCCTGCGGGCCTTCAACTCCCCTAGTATACCAGACCTGAAAATGGCGTCAACAGCCCCGCCCCTTAGGGGCGGGGCTGTTTTTACGGAGTCCGGTTACCGGATCTCGTAGGTGATCGAGACTGAGGCAGTGTAGGTGTTCTCGCCGGTCTGAATGTTTGGAGCGACTTCTGCTTTTGCAGATGCAACGCCTCCCATGCCAAGCCCATACATCGGCATCGGATAGCCGCCTGAGGACTCGCTGAAGTTCACGACCTTGCCAAGATGCACATCGAGCTCACCAGCGAGGAGCATCGCCTGCGCCTTTGCTTTGTTAATCGCATCAGCTCGAGCGGCATCATAGCCGGCAGTCGAATCATCAAGCGTAAAGTCGGGGCCATATACATTCTGCACTGAGAGCTTGCCGAGCCCGGACAAGAGCTCGCCGACAATCGTCAGATTATGCACCGTTACCTGTACCGTCTCGGCAACCTGATACCCGACAATTTTCGGAGTATCGCTCCCGACCGGACAGAGCGTTCCGCGAGGGCATGGCGAAGGATACGAATACTGCGGTGAGATATTGTAGGAGGTAGTCTTCACATCTTTATCGGCAATACCTTTCCCTTTTACAAAGTCGAATGCCGCATTTGCCTGTTTGGTCGTCGCGGTTTGCGCATCTGCGACTGTTGCTGCTGTGTTCTGCACCGTGAATGAGACATGTGCGACATCAGGAGGAAGCGCCGCTTGCCCGTTGCCGGTTACCGTAATCGTATCAGTCGCAGGAGTATTCGGACGACCGAAGTTCGATGCGAGCGTGATGGTCTCGGCAAGCAAGAAGAGCGCGAGAACCACGAAGACTCCGACAAAGGCGACACGAACCGCCCCATTGCTCAAAATATCATTGATGGAATTGTTCATATATCGGTAATTATCAAATAATGCTCACGCAAGCTTGCCTTCAGTATATCACCTGTCTAATCCCCCTGGAGGCTTGCGAGAAGCTTGAGAAGCGCTGCGTGTGCCGGCAGCACGGCAGTATCGAGAGTTTGATCTGTCCACTGCAAAACCCCGCGATCGACAGCATCAAACCTGAGTACATCGGTGTTGCGAGCAAGATAATACGCGGTATCGATTACTCCCTCAAACCGCTCAAGCGACACGACCGTGAATCGATAGCTCCCGAATACCGATGATGAGAATGCTGTTGCAGGCGCTGGCATCCCAGATACTCCACTGATGGCGGTCTCTCGTATCGTTGCGAGCGCGGTCGAAGAAGCAGCGATCAGATAGCGATGCACTGCTATGCTCGCCACGCCGGTCGAAGACGCTATCGACATCTCGTAATTCGCAACGGAGGTTATATCCGATGAAGTTGCCGCCTCAAACCCTGCAGGGATAGCAAACGACACACCGAGCGTATCGAGCGTTATATTCGGGAACTGGCAAGGCGCGAAGGTACACGAATTCCCCACTCGACCGACCGATGTCCCGTCAGGGCAGATACTTGCATCCATCGGACACGCTATCGGCTGCAACGGATGCTCGACGGCATTCCGATATACGAAACCGCCGAATCCAAGCACGACGATAAGCAGTATCCCGAGAAGAAGCGTCTTCATACTATTAGCCATTAGCGGATAAGATTTATTCAGTATACCTCATGCCCGTATCTTGTTTTATTTATTTTTGGGCGACTACAGGGAATCGAACCCTGATCGAGAGCTCCACAAGCTCCAGTGTTAACCGTTACACCATAGTCGCCATGATCACACACGCACGTTCGATTTATAACACAAAATTCAATGAGTCCCTAACCCTCGTATCGCGGATGTTCTTCGCTGATTCCCGCAAGATGATTCGCGAAGCGGGCGAGCGCGAAGAGAAGCGAGGAGAGGCGATTCATATACGCCCGCGTTCCGTCAGAGAGCGGACATGCCTCGATTTCAGCGGCGGCGATAATGCGCCGCTCGGCACGGCGGGCGATGGTGCGGGCAACATCAAGGAGCGCCGAGAGCTCGGTCCCGCCAGCGATCGAGAATTTGGTAATCGGCGGGATCACCTTCTCGATGGCGTTCACGAGATCGCCCAACCGCTCTGCCTCAGAGGCTTCCAGATGTTTCTCCGCCCCAGCGATTTCTGCCTGCACGATGAACAATTTCTCTTGCATCTCATGCAGGAGCGGCTCGATACGCTTATTCCCCGCCGCGTGTATCCTCACGAAGCCAAGGAATGCATTAAGCTCATCGAGCGCACCGAGCGCTTCGGGCAATTCAGACGACTTCGAGATCCGCTCTTGGTCGCAGCCGAAAGCTGTTGTCGTCCCGCCATCTCCTTTGCCGGTATAGAGCATATACCGCTGATTATACAGGGTTCTCGAAGGTATTGACCTATAATACGGTATGTGCTATGTTACAAGAGTTCTATAATTAGGAGAGGTGTGATGCAGAAAATGCTCTTTGTAACCGACAAATTCGAAAGTTTTTTAAACAGGCACCCTGTGCTCGGCTTCTTGTTTGTCGGACTCGCCGTCGGCTTCTTACTGAGCCTGGATTCATTCTTCGGGATCCCTCCGCACTAAAGAAGGGCGACTAGAAAAGGCCAGCGCATCAGCGACTGGCCTTTTTCATTTTGTGCCCAGGAGAGGACTTGAACCTCCAAGCCTTGCGGCATAAGAACCTCAATCTTACGCGTATACCAGTTCCGCCACCTGGGCATTACTCTGCCAAGCGCTCTCGTTTCACTTGGGCAAAGACTCCCCCACTATACCTAGCATTTTATTTATTTTCAACCGCTTGCGCGAAAGACAAACAACATTTCTTGAGTAATACATCTTCTTGAGAATCCTGATCGAATCTGCTTTGGCATATTTGAGCTGGAAAACGATTTTTCTCCCGTCCCCAGTGATATGTCCTCGAACCTTCAGTTTCTTGAAAATCTCTCCACGGATCCAAAAGATATGTTTTTTGCTTGCAGATACAAATGTCGTGTAGAACATAAAACTCGATTTCCATCGTGGATCCCAGTATGAGTAAGTGCTTCCATCCCCGTCAAAAGAACCGCGAAGAAAATCGAAGAAATACTTGGATGGTATTTTAACGCTTCCAATGACTTTCGACTTGTTTTGCATCAAGCCGATATCTTCTAAAAACCTGTAAAACAAGACGTCGCTGAATTGTATCTTTGAGGCGATATTTCTGTTGTGGCCAGACAACGTCCTGCTGATAGGAACTTGTATATTAAGCGCTTTCATAAAATTCTTGAGCTGTTCGATGTCCTTCGAAACAAGAATGATGTGTCTCCCATCTGAAAGACATCCGTCAGAGGCAAGGAGACCAATTGCGTACGAAAAATCTGCAGACCATCTTATTTCTACCCTGCCTTTCGGTCTAGCTCCTCGTTTCCCTACCGTCATATCACCCAATATACCTCAAGGTAGTAGTGTATACCAAATGATATGGTTGCTGAGGATGTTATACTACAACTTCTTCTTTCTTTTCTACGACCTCCTCAACAGCAACCTCTGGCGCTGCTATTTCAATCACTTCTGCTCCTGCTTCATCGAGAGGAGCAATGGTCTCATCGCTCTTCTGATTAAGCATGCGCGCGTTGCGGAGCTGGCGGCGAACCGCCTTTGCCGCCTTCTCACGGATGAAGTAGAGCTTCGCACGGCGAACCTTCGAACGCTTCACGATCTCAATAGAGTCGATGGCAGGCGTGTAGAGCGGGAAAGTCTTCTCGACGCCGACACCCGAGAGCGTCGTACGGACGGTAAAGGTCGCTCCCGCCTCGGTGCCATGCTTGACCGAGAGGACGAGCCCCTCGAAGGCCTGTTTGCGGGTGTTCTTGGTCGTCTTCTCCTTCTTATCGGCACCCTTCCCTTTCTTGAGCTCGACGATGTTCTGAATGACACGCACCGTGTCGCCCGCGCGGATACCGAGCTCCGCGCGCCCAGAGACGTTCACTGGCGTGATGATCTTCTGCATATCCGCGCACTGTAACATGCGCGTTACGCGAGAGCAAATGTCTCTCCGGTATCCGAGAGTCGTGAGATGGCGGCAGTGAAATCAAGTGGAAGCGACGCTTCGAAGGTGCGGCGCTCACCTGAGGGCAGGACGATGGCAAGAGAAAAGGCATGGAGCGCCTGGCGAGAGAAGCCAAGCAGGCACGGCCGCCCCTTACTATACAGCTTGTCGCAGACGACTGGGTGTCCGATATGCTTGAAATGCACGCGGATCTGATGCGTGCGGCCGGTCTTGGGACAAGCTTCTACGAGAGCTACTTTCTCTTTCGTTTCTGGGTCTACTGAGCGGGAGAGCGTTCGCCAGTCGGTGCGCGCAGCGCGATGCTTCTTCTCTTCTCCGGCGCGGGCAACGCCCCACCGTGGCGGTATCGTACGAATGCGCACGATCTCTGTTTCAATCGTACCTTGATTGCTCGAGGGATATCCGTATACGAATGCGCGGTATGCCTTCTCTGCTGTATGATCTTGGAACTGTTTTTTGATAAAAGCGTACGCTTCGGGCGTCTTTGCGAGAACCATAACACCAGAGGTATCGCGATCGAGCCGATGCACGATGCCCGGGCGCGGGATAACCTCTCCCTGCGGACTGGTCCACGGCTCGCCCACCTGCGCTAACGCCGGGTAACGCGCGAGCACCCACTGCGCCACTGACGCTTCTTCGGTACGGCCATCGCTGTGTACGATGAGCCCTGCGGGCTTATTGATGACGAGGATATCGCCATCTTCATACAAAATCGGAAGATCCATAAAAGTACCCTACCACTTTTTACTTCCCGTGTCGGCGTTCGCGCTCGGCAAACTCAGCCAGAATCGCATCAAGCTCGCCCGTGGTGAAGGCCGGCCAATACGTATCGGTAAAAAAGAGTTCACTATAGACCGTCTGCCAAGGGAGGAAGTTGGAGAGCCGCTTCTCTCCGCCCGTGCGGATGACGATGTCTGGATCTGGTAGACCCGCTGTCCAGAGTGCCTCGCTCAGAGCCGCTTCATCTACTCTCTGTACACCGCTCTCAAGAAGATGGTTTACCGCGCTTACGATCTCCGGCCGGCCGCCATATGAAAGAGCAATGACGAGCGTCTTCTTGGTATCGATTGCGGCGCTCTTCTCTTCAATCTCTTTGGTGACAACACGGAGCGCCTCAGACAAGCGGGCCAGGTTGCCAATGAAACGGATTTTTATATGTTCCTGTATCAGTTCTTCAAACTCCTTCTCGATAGCCGATTGAAAGAGATTCATGAGATACCCGACCTCTTCTGCTGTGCGATTCCAGTTCTCCGTTGAGAATGCATACAAGATGGCCGTGTCGATCCCGCGCGAGAATGCATGCCGGACGATCTCTTTCACCTTCTTAAGCCCGGCGGCATGTCCTTCGAGGCTTTGCTTGCCCTGTTCCTTCGCCCAGCGGCGATTGCCGTCCATGATGATGCTAATGCACCGCGCTCCCGATGTGTCGTTCATATCATGAATAACTTCTTATGTGCCGTATACGTTTCAAGT
>JAHFMM010000018.1 GCA_023264495.1 bacterium
CTTTTGCCGCGGAACCACAGGGTTTTATGCCGCAAGGCGTGCCCGCCCGACACGGCGGCGCGCGCGGATAATCGCCTTGCCGGATGAGGTCGCGGTTCTTGCGAGGAATCCATGGGTTTTCGCGCGTTTCGCCTTCTTTGGTTGATAGGTTCTTTTTGTGGCCATACGTATGTAGTTACTTCGAAATTAGACTGTACACATGATATTAACAGGTTCTCCCCGAAACGCCAGAGTGCGATTCATTTTGAATAATCGTATACTCTTAGGTATATGGACGCAAAAAATCCTAAGGAGCTTTGGGAACAAGTGCTGACTCAGGTTGAGCTCTCTATTTCTCCAGCAAATTTCAATACATGGTTTCGAAACAGTTTTGTTGTAAAGATCGATGACAATATTATTTATGTCGGCGTCCCGAGCCAATTCTTCAAGGATTGGTATCTTAAGAAGTTTCATTCTCTCCTTTTGAAGATTGTTAGAGATATTTCCTATGAATTCCGCAATATTGAATACGTTATCGTGAAGGATGATGGCCACCGGAAGGTTTCTCGGGAGCCTAAGTCGCGCAGTGGCGCCATCGAACTTCCGTTAGATGAGTTTTACATCAACAAGAGCGACAATCTGAATCCGCGATATACCTTCGATACATTTATCGTCGGTTCGTTTAATAATCTTGCTTATGTCGCCTCTCAAGCGGCGCTCGTCCGCCCAGGCATCACCTATAACCCGCTTTTTATTTATGGAGATACGGGGCGCGGGAAAACACACCTTATCCAGGCTATTGGGAATCAGTTTAAAAAGCAGTACCCGGGGCGAAAAGCTTTTTATCTTACTTCGGAAAAATTTGCGGTTGATTATACTGATTCGGTTCAAGCAGGGACGGCAAACCGTTTCAAAGATAAATACCGTCAGTACGATCTCCTGATTATGGATGATGTCCATTTCCTTTCTAAGAAAGATAAGACGCAGGAGGAGCTTTTCCACCTTTTTAACGCTTTACACGACACAAATAAGCAGATTATCTTCTCTTCAGATCGCCCGCCGGTGGCAATCCCTGATATTGCTGAACGCCTTAAGAGCCGTCTCGCAAGCGGTATGGCTGTTGATATTGGGGAGCCTGATCCAGAGTCTCGTATGGCAATCGTGCGAAAGAAAGCTGCCTCACATGGGGTATTCCTCTCCGATGATGTTATTGAGTATGTCTCAACAACCCTTTCCGGGTCTATACGCGAACTTGAAGGTATGGTGAATAGTATTATTTGCCAAGCGCAGGTAAAGGGGTCGGTTCCTGATATTGCTGAAGTTCGCCAATCTCTCCGTTCATTTACTCGGCCGCAGAAAGTGGTGTCGATTAAAAATATTGTGGAGAAAGTTGCTGAGTTTTATGGGATTGATGAGGAAAGTATCTATGAAAAGACCCGGAGGAGGGAGGTGGTTCGTCCGCGACAGATTATTATGTATCTCCTGCGTGAGGAT
Organism: bacterium; assembly: GCA_023264495.1. Taxonomy (GTDB): domain Bacteria; phylum Patescibacteriota; class Minisyncoccia; order Phycocordibacterales; family Phycocordibacteraceae; genus C7867-001. Next base: position 1,474 of record JAHFMM010000018.1, read on the forward strand.
TTTAATATTTCCTACCCGACAATTGGTACAAAACTTGGAGGTCGCGATCATACGACCGTTATCCACTCCTGTGAGAAGATAAAGCGTGAAGTTATTGTGGATACCTCCCTCTCGAAAGATATTCAAAGTATTCGATCATTACTTGTATGAGATTATCCCAAACATTATCAACAGGTATTCTTTCTTTTTTTGAAAGAATAACAGCGTATATACGCTATATATTTCTATTATCCCCAGAAATACCCGCTATAATAAAGAATATATGAATATTTCAATAGAAAAGAAAGAATTTATGAATGCAGTGCATATCGTCTCTCGATTCTCAGATCGAAAGAATACAACACTTCCTGTTCTTTCATCAATACTTATTATTGCAGGAGATGATGGGATAAAATTGCGGGCAACAAATCTTGAAATAGGAATTGATTTAAAATTACCAGGAAAAGTTTCTTTGAATGGCGTCGTGGCAATCCCTGCGGTTGTATTACAACAAATTGCAGGATCATTTACCCAAGAAGGGAGTATAACGCTCGAGCATACTGGCGACCTTATTACACTTACTGGAGAAACTGGAAAGAGTTCAATAAAAACAATTCCCTATGATGATTTCCCATCTATCCCTTTTCCAGAAGGAACGGGAAATAGGATTATAGTCCCAGGAATTCTTATTAAGAATCTTTTTTCAATAATAACCCCTTGTGCTTCAACTTCAACTATCAGACCAGAACTTGCAAGTATTTATATCTCTATAGAGGGAGGAACACTCACTGCGGTTGCAACAGACTCATTCAGGCTTGCAGAAAAGAAAATACCCCTTACTAACAAAGGAATACAAGGAAAGTTTCTCATTCCAGCGAAAAATGCCGCGGATATCGCACAAGCGCTCCCTGACGAAGAGATTATAATCTCATTCGATGAGCACCAATGCTCTTTTATTAGTCCGACACGAACGCTTGTTTCAAGACTCACAAACGCAACATATCCCGATTATCGCCAGATAATCCCGAAAGAATCAATAGTTGAAGCTATAGTTTTAAGAAAAGATTTTGAAACAGCACTCAAGAGAAACACCATCTTCTCAGATTCGTTTCAAAAGACACAAATCACTTTTGATCCAAAAAAGAATACTCTTTCTCTCTTTGCGCGGAACACAGATATCGGAGAATCTACCGAAACACTCCCTGCGCGCGTGACTGGAAGCGCTCTTGATCTTTCTTTTAACCACCGCTACCTCTCAACTATATTTTCACTCACTCCTGCGGAAAGTCTCTCTATTACCGCCGCGGGTATTGGACGTCCGCTTATTATACGCGGTATCGGAGATGCCTCTCTCATGTATCTCGTTTCTCCGATGAATCAATGAATAAGGAACTATAGAGGCGGTGAGGAAGAAAGAGGAACGGGAAGCATCACACCGGGAGAAAACAATTCTGGATGAAGAGAATACCACACCTGAACACCATATTCCCAATAGGAGAATTGCGAGTCTTTGGAAGGATTAGTAGGTGGAGGGCCTTGCGGATCATCAGGGTTTGTCCAATACAAGAGGCTGTGAGGAATACTGTTTCCTGATGCATCAGGAATATGCCAATTGCCTTGCAGGAAGGGAGGTACAGAAGAGGGAATAGGATCTGGCTCACCGAAGAAAGTCTTTTGATATCTTGCTAAAGCATAAGACATAGCCTCGTGCCACATCGGCGCAGCAATAAATCCGGCGATAGATTTAACCATTGGGGAATTATCATTATTACCAGCCCAAACACCCAAAGCGATCGACGGGGTGTACCCGACAACCCATGCATCTCGGGTGTCATCGGTGGTACCGGTCTTTACCGCAACATCATATCCAGGGAACGAAAGCGGGGAGGTAAGCGGGTATTCCGGGACACGAGCAGGAGCGTCTGAGAGCATCGCAGACACATCACGAGCGATGTTGGGGGAAAGGATGCGAGACGATTGAGCTTCATATCGGAAAAGAACCATGCCTTGGGCGTCATCAACCTCCAAGAGCCCTGTCGGAGGATTCTTCACTCCATCATTTGCAAACACTGCATACGCTCCGGTAAGGTCGAGCAGGCGGACCTCCCCGCCTCCAAGAACAATGGTGAGCCCGTAATCACCAGAGCTATCGAGAGACGTAAGGCCCATAGAGCGGGCAAGATTTATGACGGCATTAACACCAACCAAATACAATACTTTAATGGCGGGGATGTTGATGGATTGTGCAAGAGCTGTTTCGAACGTCATCGGTCCGCGGAAGGCGGCATCAAAATCGACCGGGGCATAACAGGGAGGGGTGCTGTTAGTCGTCTCTGACGGCATACAGGCGGTTGAGAATTGTGTGGGAACATCGAATACAACCGTATCGCGGGTGTATCCCTTCATAAGGGCGAGAGAATAGGCAAAAGGCTTCATTGTGGATCCCGGCTGGCGGAGACCAAGAGTGGCATTATATTGTCCGTCAATATCTGTATCAAAGAAGTTGCGCGAACCAACCATAGCCAAGATTTGCCCTGTCGGGGGATCGATTGCGACAAGCGCAGCGTTTGACGCATTGAAATTCTTTTTATTCGTAAGAGCATAGTCGTGCACGACTGACTCAGCTTTCGTTTCCAGGTCTGCATCAAGGGTCGTCGTTACCTTTAATCCAGAAGTAAGAGCCGTTGGGCCATACAGCGTTTCAAGCTGATTCAAAATATAGAAAACGAAGTGAGGAGCGCTAATAGCGTTTTGTCCTGTCGGGGAGAAAGAAACAACCGTTGCTTTGGCGCTCACCGCGTCGGTATCAGAGATGAAACCAAGCGTGCGCATTCGTTCAATAATTAAATCTTTCCGAGTATCCAGTTCTGCTCGGTGAGAACCATACGGCGAATAATACGAAGGAGCCTGAATCATTGCCGCCAAGTACGCTGCTTGAGGCAGACTCACATCCTTCGCCGGGACCCCGAAATAAGCTTCAGCGGCAGCTTCAATACCATAGAGGGTGCCGCCATAGGGGATATTGTTGAGATAGGCCTCAAGGATCTGGTCTTTTGAATACACCTGCTCCAACTTCAACGCAAGTACGAGCTCATGCACTTTGCGGACGATACTCTTCTCGCTGGTAAGAAGAGTATTCTTCACTACCTGTTGGGTGATGGTTGAGCCGCCCTGGGAGGCGCTGCCGCCAAGAATATCGGCAAACATCGCACGAATAATAGAAGTAAAACGGACACCCCCATGATCATAGAAACTCGAATCCTCGATAGCAATGGTCGCCTGTATGGCGTGCGCCGAAACAGCAGAGAGAGGAACAACATCGCGACGAGCATCGCGGTTGTAATCGTACAGCAAGACTTGGCCGGTGCGATCGTAAATCTTAGTTGATTGGTTGATCTGACGATTTGCAAAAGAGCTAATATCAGGAACCGGAGAGATTGCGATATCTAGTAAGACCCACCCAACACCGATTAAGACAATTCCCAACAACACCAATACCGCAACAACGATGTGGTGGCGCTGTAATCGAGAGAGTCGCGATAAGAAGGCAAACATACGAGGCGAATAGTATGTATGCTACCACGCGCACTCTCCTCTGAGAGGATAGTGCGCGTGGGGCATCTGTCTAGAGCATCTAGAAGTCGGTCTCCGGCCCGTCTGTTTCGTGGAAGCCGAAGTCGGCGAGATCCTCATCTTCTGTATCAATAAGATCTTCGTTTTCTTCATCAATAAGGTCGTCAGGATTCATAGGGAAGTACCATGGATTATTAAGAGAATCACTGTCCCGGGAGGGGACCGCTCTATTTCAGCAAAAAATACAGAGAATGCAAGTAGTTATAATCAGGGGTGTGGATTATCGATGCAAAGTACCGATAGCAAGTGCGGTGATGCCAATAGCGATAGCGTCAATCTCATCATCGCGGCGCTTCTTGCGCGGGAGATCGAGCAGGCGGGAGACCATCATCGCAACAGCTTTTTTATCAGAGCCCCCATGCCCTGTTACTGCGATTTTCACTTGCTGTGGAGAACATTCAATAACAGGAAGCTTGGTTGTGCCAGCGACAGCGAGGACAGCGCCGCGCGCTTCGGCAACGCCCAGCGCCGTTTTCTTATTGATGCCAAAGAAAAGCGTCTCAATCGCAAGAGCATCGGGAGCATATCCGCGAACAGCGTCAGCAATGGCGCGTGACACAACCGCAAGACGTTCTTCAGCGAGCCTTGTCGGCGGTTCGACACAATCGCTCCACACGAATGTCGGACGCGAAGCATTTCCCTCGATAACCGCGATGCCGAGCCGATCGTAGCCCGGGTCAATCGCCAGTATCCTCATATCCGCGCGCATTAGTGAAGACCTGTTGCACATCATCATGTTCATCAAGAGCATCAAGCAGGGCTGCGAGCTTCTCCTCATCGGCACCAGAGATGTCATTCAAGGGCTCATTCGGAATATACAGCGAGCCGCTCTTAGTGAAAGCCCAGCTCGCAGCTCCCGGCGCGGCAACGTCAAACCCTTGTTTTGAGAACAGGTGTTTGATCTCGGGTGTCGTACGATTCTTATTATCAGTGAGCGCATCGATAATAATCGCGACTCCTGCGGGGCCGTACGCCTCATAGACAACCTGTTCGAGGTCGCCCGAATCTTTTGACGCGCCTTTGGCAATCGCGCGCTCGATGTTGTCCTTAGGCATGTTTGCGGCCTTGGCGCGTTCAATAGCGCTTGCGAGTCCGGGCACAGATAGCGCCCCGTTCGCCTTCTTCGATTCAAGCGCGATGAGTCGCGCATAGCGAGAGAAGATACGACTCCGAGCGGCATCCGTAACACCCTTCTGCCGTTTAATCTGCGACCATTTACTGTGTCCTGACATACCCTAACTATACCAAAGAGGCTGTAGGAGAAGAATTGCCAAGATAGGAGCGGCCTTTGGTGGTGATAGTGCGGCCTTGGGGGGTGCGCTCGATGAAACCGAGACGCAGAAGATAGGGCTCATAGACGTGCTCAATCGTGTCGATGTCTTCATGGAGAGATGCTGCGAGTGCGCGGATACCCGCGGGACCGCCACGGAAGCTCTCAAGAAGGGTAGTGAGATAGCGCCGATCATCTTTTGTAAGACCAAGCCTGTCGATACCAAAGAGTTCGCACGCCTCATCGCAGACGGCGATCGAGAGCGGACGCTCGTGTACCTCAGAGAAATCTCGGACGCGTTTCAGAAGCGCATTAGCGATGCGCGGTGTCGCACGGCTGCGGAGCGCGACATAGTTGATGACTTCATCAGGCGGGGTGAGGCCGATGAGACTTGCCGAGCGGCGCACAATAGCGCGCAACTCATCATCATCATAGAAATCGAGTTGATACGTCCCGCCGCCGAAACGTGAGCGCAAAGGACCGGAGAGATCGGCAACCCGCGTTGTTGCCCCGACAAGAGTAAAAGGAGGGAGCGAGAGCTCGACCGTGCGTGCCGAAGGGCCTTTGCCGAGAATAATATCGAGATGTCCGGACTCAAGCGCAGGATAGAGGAGCTCCTCGATTTTATGGGAGAGCCGGTGGATCTCGTCGATGAAAAGGACCGTGTTCGGTTCAAGATTAGTGAGGATGGCGGCGAGATCGCCAGCGCGCTCAATAGCGACACCCGAGGTCGTCTTAAGCGGCGATTCAAGCGTTGCAGCGACAAGATAGGCGAGCGTTGTCTTGCCGACCCCCGGCGGGCCGTAGAAGAGGATGTGTTCAGGCATCGATCCGCGCTTTTTTGCCGCATCGATAGCGATGCGCACGCTTGCTTTGATCTGTTTCTGCCCGACATACGCGTCCCATGTGTCAGGACGGAGCGCCGCATCGAGCGTGGTCGGGGTAAGGGGCAGATCGCGTGGGGGGCTTGACATAAAAATGTTACAGTGCTAGCATTCTAGCACAGTTTTTTGATCCCGCCCATACTCCTCTAGGCAAGGCTTGACGGCTTCAGGCGTTTCCCCAAGGACTTTCTGGTCTGGTACTTCGGTACGAGCGCTGGTGATATCCTCAGGTGTCTCGTCTCCCCCGCATTTATGCGGGTTTGCCTTGAGGATTATGCGCGGGATTTTTTATTTCAACCCTTATACAGAACGATTACGCACGGGGGAGATCGACAGTCGCGGCGACCTCAGAGAGGGAAGTAACGCCGCTCAATGCTTTAATAATGCCGTCTTGCGCCATAGTGAGGTACCCCTGGGTAGCGGCGTGTTTGGCAATTTCATGTGAAGGGGGGTTGTCGCGGAGGAATGTCGCGATAGCATCGTCCATAAAGATCGCTTCATAGAGACCGATGCGGCCTTTGTACCCCGTCTCATCCTCGCTTGCGGGGGAAGGTTCCCATACCGTCTCTATTTTCTCCGGGATAAGGGATGTGTCGGCAAGCGGTTCGAAGATACGCGCGATCATCGCTTTTTCTTCGTTAGTGAGAGGACGTTCTTTTTTCTTTTCGGGATCGAGGGTGCGCAGCAGGCGCTGTGCCATCGAGACGGTGATGGCAGAGCCAAATGACTTCGGGTCAGCGCCGAGATCGACGAGTCGCGGGAAAGTGCCGGCGGCGTCATTGGTGTGGAGCGTCGAGAAAACGAAGTGTCCGGTGAGCGCCGCCTGGATAGCGATGTCGGCGGTGTCACTATCGCGGATCTCGCCGACCATGATGATGTCAGGGTCTTGGCGCACAATCGATCGAAGCCCTTCGGCAAAAGTATATTTCTCTCCTTCGATTTGCGTTTGCACGATGCCGTCGAGATGGTATTCAATCGGGTCTTCGATAGTGATGATCTTGATCTCCGGCTTGTGGAGCTCGCGCAAGAATGAGTACAAGGTTGTCGTCTTCCCGCTTCCGGTTGGTCCGGTCGTGAGGAGCATGCCGTTACTACGTCTGATCTCTGTCTCGAGACGAGCGAGGAGTTTGGGGTGGATACCCAGCTCTTTGTAAGAGACTTTCGTTGCGGCAGGGTCGAGCACGCGCATTACGATCGACTCGCCATAATTACCAGGGATGAATGAAACACGGATCTCGACCTGGGCACCTTCGGGGCGAGAAATGCTGAAGCGGCCGTCCTGAGCCCGATTAATGACGTTCAGTTTGATGCCGGAGAGGAGTTTGATGCGCGCATTCAGTTGGCGATAGATTGCAATATCAAAGAGATAGGCATCCGTAAGATGCCCGTCAATGCGCAAACGCAAAAGAGCAACATCTTCTTGCGGTTCGAAGTGGAGGTCAGACGCATGAAGGGCGAAGGCTCCGCCGAAGATGATTTCAAGAATACGCGAGATATGGCCGAGCGACTTCTCAGCGAGGGCAGCATCGAGCTCTTGTTTGAGAGCGGTCTTTGTCGCGCCGCGCGCAGTCAGTTTCGAAAGAGTCTCATCGATCACCGAGAAGACGCCCGACTTCGATGCGGTCGAGAGGGAGAGCTCGCTGTAGCGCGCGAGCGCCCGCTCAAAGCTCTTCTTGGAGATAAGAAATTTTTGTATTTCAAAGCCGCGATTAGCCAAATCAGTAAGAAGGGTTGCGAGCGCCGGATTGTTCGGGTTATGGAGCGCGAGCGAAAGCTTCTTCGCGACCTTAGCAAAAGAGACAGCTTCAGCCTCACGCGCCTGCTCTTCAGGGATGACGCGAAGCGCATCACTGTCAATCGGTAGAATAGAGAGATCGGCATACGTCATGCCGTATTTTTCAGAAAGGATCTGCATCACATCCTCTTCTTCTCGTTCGTGAATCTCATTAAGCTCGGCATCGGCCGCGTGGGGATCAAAAGGTAAGTCCATACCTCTCTATCATAGCCGACAATTGAGATAAAAACAGCGGGTGAGCCACAATGAGGGTTCAGAGGTACAATAAGGATATGACTGAGTTAACCATCATGACTCTCGCGGAGCTTGAGGCAGAGGCAGACCGCTTCGCGGGCAGGCTTATTCCGAAAGAGCAAGGGGCGACACTGGTAACCCTCTCGGGTGAGCTTGGGGCGGGGAAGACGGCTTTTACCCAGGCGGTCGCTCGAGTGCTTGGGGTGAAGAGCGTCGTGACAAGTCCGACATTCGTGCTTGAGAAAGGGTATCCGCTCGTGCATACATCTTTTACTAAGCTAGTACATATCGATGCGTATCGGCTTGAGTCGGGGGCGGGCCTCGCACCGCTTAATTTTGATGAACTCATGCACGACGCCGGCACGCTCATCATGCTTGAGTGGCCGGAGCGTGTCGCTGATGCGCTTCCGGCTCCTACGATACGCATGTATCTCATCGTGAATCCAGACGGCTCACGAACTATTTCATATGAGTAAGAAGACCGACAAGAAACGCATCGTGCTTCTTGATACCCACGCGATTATTCACCGTGCGTACCATGCACTCCCTGAGTTTACGAGTCCGACCGGCGCACCGACCGGCGCACTCTATGGGCTCGTGTCGATGCTCCTCAAGATCATTGCTGATTTGAAACCTGACTATATCGCAGCTTGTTATGACTTGCCGAAGCCGACCATCCGCCACGAAGCTTATGAGGGATATAAAGGTACGCGAGTGAAAACCGATGATGCGCTCGTATCGCAACTGCAAGAATCGCGGAAAGTGTTTGAGGCATTCTCGATTCCGATGTATGAACGCGAGGGGTTTGAAGCGGACGACCTCCTCGGCACCATTGCGCATGAACTCAAAGAAGAGAAGGGAGTTGAGTGTATCATCGCTTCGGGTGATATGGATACGCTCCAGCTTGTCGATGGCGTGCGTGTTCGCGTGTATACTCTGAAGAAAGGACTGAATGACACGATCCTCTACGACGAGCAGGCGGTTATTGCGCGATTTGGGTTTGCCCCAGATCTCATTCCCGATTACAAAGGACTTCGTGGCGATCCTTCGGACAACATCAAGGGCGTTCCGGGTATTGGCGAGAAGACCGCGACTGAACTCATCACCAACTTTGGTTCGATAGAGAAGATCTACGCAGCTCTCAAGAAGGGCGACGAAGCGTTTCTCAAGAAGGGAATCAAAGAACGGATGGTGAAGCTTCTTCGCGAGCACGAAGCGGATGCACAGCTATCAAAAGATATCGCGACTATACGGCTCGACGCCCCGATTGCTTTCACTCTTCCAGAATCTCTCTGGCATGAACACGCTGATGTACAGAAAGTTCTTGTTTTGTGCGATGCGCTCGGGTTCCGCTCTCTTCGGGAGAGGATCCGATCTGTTCTCGCAAAATCGACCGGACTCGCCCCCGCAGATTTTGTTGCGACAGACGAACGTGCTCGCGAAGAAGAAATCGACCCTATTCGGCTCAGCGAGGCGCAGGCGATGCTCTGGCTCATCTCATCTGAGTTTACCAACCCATCACTCGATGATGTGCTCGCTTTCACCAAGACGCGCGATTTCGATGCTGCGTATCGGGATCTGGAGAAACAGATTACGAAATTCGGAAGAGTAGAGGAGGTATATACAGAAATCGAGAAACCGCTCATACCCATCATTATGCAGATGAAAGAGCACGGCATTCGCATCAATACGAACATCCTTGAGAGCCTCGCTAAGACGTATCGCGCCGAGCTCAAGACTATCGAGCAGCATATTTATACGCACGCAGGGCATGAATTCAATATCAGTTCGCCAAAACAGCTCGGCGAAGTGCTCTTTGATGAACTTGGCATCACTCCTGAAAAACAGAAGAAGACGGCGGGTGGCCAGCGTTCGACTCGTGAGAGCGAGCTCGAGAAGATTAGAGAGGCACAGCCTATCGTCGCAGAGATACTCGAGTACCGCGAGCTGAAGAAGCTTCTCTCGACCTATATCGACAATCTCCCGCCGATGCTCGACCGCGAGGGTCGCCTGCACGCCGAATTTCTCCAGACCGGGACGACGACCGGCCGTATGGCATCGCAGAATCCGAACCTGCAGAATATCCCGCTTCATTCCGTCCGCGGGCAAGCGATCCGGCACGCCTTTGTGCCAATTGCCGGCTTCACGCTTGTGGCGCTCGACTATTCGCAGATTGAGCTTCGCCTTGCCGCGATCCTCTCAGGAGATGAAAAACTGTGCGACATATTTAAGAGCGGGAGAGACGTGCATCGAGAAGTTGCGGCACGCGTCTTCGGGGTCGCGCCTGAAGCGGTCGACAGCGAGATGCGCCGCCGAGCGAAGGTGATCAACTTCGGCATCCTCTATGGCATGGGGGTGAACGCGCTTCGCGCACAGCTCGGCTCCACAACGGCCGAGGCGCACCAGTTCCTCGAGAATTATTTTGCCACCTTCAAGACGCTCGCAGAATATCTGGAGTCGACAAAAGGATTCGCACGGAAGCACGGCTACACCGAGACGCTCTTCGGCCGGCGGCGTCAATTCCCCGAGATGAAATCGGTGTTGCCGTATGTGCGCGCGCAAGCGGAGCGCATGGCGATCAACGCGCCGATTCAGGGTACGCAGGCCGACATCATCAAGCTCGCGATGGTGCGTGTCGCTGACCTGCTTGCAAAAGAAGGCGCGCAAGACGATGCGCACCTCCTCCTCCAAGTGCATGACGAGCTGGTGTATGAGATCCGTACCGAGCGCGTTCTTGAACTCGCTCCAAAGATTCGAAAGAT
>JAHFMM010000019.1 GCA_023264495.1 bacterium
ATGGTTTTCAATCTTCGGTTTTCCAAGAAAAAGGGAATGACTTTCATTCCGTACCTCTTGAACGTATTAAAAGTATAAAAAGAGTGTAACAAGCAAAATTAGAACATTCTATGTCCTAATTTTGTGTCAGGCGGAAGCTGGGACGAAATCGAGTTCGCGTTCGGCAATGCGGGCGGCGACAAGCTTCACGCGGATGGAGTCGCCGAGCTGGTAGGACTTGCTGGTGCGGCGGCCGACAAGGCGATAGTGCTTCTCGTCATATTCAAAATAATCATCGCCAATATTCCGCACGAGGATCATGCCGTCAGCGTGGGTCGTCTGCTCCTCGACATAGAGTCCGCGATCGGTGACACCTGAGATGACAGCGTTAAATTCTTCCCCGATCCTGTCGGAAAGGAATTCGACCTGCTTCATCTTGATCGAGGCGCGCTCGGCATCGGCGGCGGCGACTTCGCGCTCTGATGCGTGCACTGCGAGCTTGTCGAAGGCCTGCATCTCGGCGGGCGTGATCGGGTCGCCGCCCGCGTGCGCCTTCACTAGGCGATGGATGACGAGGTCGGGGTAGCGGCGGATCGGAGAAGTGAAGTGCGTGTAGAACTCAAAGGCAAGACCGAAGTGGCCGATATTGCGCGTAGTGTAGACGGCCTTGCTCATCGAGCGGAGTGTCGCGGTCTTCACAAGATATTCTTCCGGTTTGCCTTTGACCGATTCGAGCAGGGCATTCAGTTCACCGCCGGTTACCTTGCCGCCCGAGCTCTTCAGGTGATACCCCATGATGCGGAGGAGGTTGGCGAGATTCTCGATGCGATCGGCATCGGGCTCATCGTGAACGCGATAGAGCGATGAGAAGTGCGGGCCGCCATTGCTCGTCAGCTTCGCCAAATGCTTTGCGACTGCTTCGTTCGCAAGGAGCATGAAGTCTTCAATGAGGAGATTGGTCGCCTTACGTTCTTTGAGGCGGATAGCAATCGGCTTGCCGCTCGCATCAAGCTCGATCTTCACCTCAGCGGTGTCGAATTCGATCGCGCCCTTGGCTTGGCGCCGCGCACGGATCTTCTTAGAGAGCTCGTAGAGCGTTGCGAGTTCGGTATGGAGCGGCCCGTCGCCCTGATCGAGCACTTCCTGAGCATTTTCGTAGGTGAAGCGCTTGTCAGAGTGGATGATTGTCTCGCCAAACCATTCATTCACGATATGCGCGTCCGTATCGAGGGTGAAGACGGCCGATACGGCGAGCCGATCCTCGTTCGGGTTGAGCGAACAGAGATCAGTCGAGAGGATCTCGGGGAGCATCGGGATCGTGCGGTCGACGAGATACACACTTGTCGCACGCTCGACAGCCTCGCGATCAAGCTCATTGCCGGGCTTCACAAAGAAAGAAACATCGGCAATATGCACGCCGACCTCGATATTCCCGTCAGGGAGCATTTGCACCGAGAGGGCATCATCAAAGTCTTTCGCGTCAAACGGGTCGATGGTGCAGGTGGGGACGTTCCTGAAGTCACGGCGCTTCGAATTTTTCGTTTCTTCTATGAGAAGTGCACGGCCATGCTCCTCAAGCCGCTTCGCTTCGGCGACGACGCCGGGCGGGAAGGAGGGGGAGAATCCTTGTCCGAGCGCGAGCGCGCGCATCTCAGTCTCGTGGTCGCCGCTCTTGCCGATGATTTCTTCAACGACACCCCACGGGCAGTCGCGGCCAGCATCCCATCCCTGCATCCGTACCAGGACCTTATATCCAAGCTTTGTTTGCAGGTTGCTTGTCCCGAGCGTAGTCGAGGGGCGGATCTCGACCGGTACATGCATCTTCTTATAATCAGGAGCGAGAAGGATCTGCCCGTTTTCTTCGATGAGGGTGCCAACAAAAGTCTCACGAGCTCGCGAGACAATCTCGACGACCTTACCTGAGGCACGCGGAGGCATCCGGCCCGATGGATCGCGGTAGTCGCCCATTGGCATGACCTTCACAATATCGCCTGAGAGGGCATGATTCGTCTGACTGGGCGGAATGAGGAGGTCTTCTTTATCATCGCCTTGCGCGAAGAAGCCGAGCCCCTTGCGGGTCATGGTGATGGGGCCTTCGAGAAGCTCTTGAGCTGGCATTTCCTACACTCTAGCAAGATTCCTCCATCTGTGCTAGAGTTCTACTGCGAGTGGTTATTGGTTGTAGCCTTCTCGTTCGTCTCAGTTTCTCCTCCCCGGGACGATGGGCGGCGGCCGTTTCCCTTTCGGTCGCCCCCTTTTTTATTTGCGATTCCAAGATAGTTCTGGTAGTATCGATACACATGTTGATGATCCGATTCCAACGCATCGGCCGGACCAATGATCCGGCATTTCGCATTGTCCTCCTCGAGAAGGCGCGTGCCGCCAAGACAGGCAGTATTGTCGAGCAGCTCGGAACCTATAACCCCAAGAGCAAGGCGCTTACGTTGAATGAAGAGAGCGTGAAGAAGTGGATCGCGCAGGGCGCCCAGCCGACCGATTCAATCCGCAACCTTCTTATCACGAAGGGTGTCATCACCGGTAAGAAGGTGAACGTCCTCCCCAAGAAGTCGCCGATCGTGAAAGAAGCCCCGGCAGAAGTTGCCGCACCTGCTGCGCAAGTAGCAGAGGCAGCTGCAGAAGCACCAGAAGAGGCGCCGGTCGCAGAAGAGGCCGCAACTCCGGCCGCGTAACACCAGGTCCCGCTCCGCGGGACGAACACATATACCCCTTTTATGGAACCAGATCAAGCATTTCTTGAATACGCCGTGAAGGCGCTCGTCGACCATACCGAAGCGGTTGAGACGACGCGCACTATCGATCAGATGGGCGTCCTTCTCACGCTTACGGTCCACCCTGACGACATGGGCAAGGTTATCGGCAAGAGCGGTAAGACTGCCGAGGCGCTCCGCATCCTCCTTCGCGTTGTCGGGATGAAGGGCAACGCGCGCGTGAACCTGAAGATCAACGAGCCGGTCGGCGGCCTCCGTGCACCTGAAGTGAAGACGGTCGATCAGGTTGTGGATGAGCTCGGCTCATAATGAAGTTCCATCTCATCACCCTTTTCGAAGAAGCATGCGAGGCGTATCTGAACGCATCGATTATCGGGCGAGCTAGGAAAGAGAAGAAGATTTCTATAACGTACCAGACGCCCCGCGACTACGTCGACCTGCCTGCCGGCAGGCAGGTAATAGGTGGGTATAAAAAAGTTGATGAACGCCCTTATGGCGGCGGACCCGGCATGGTGATGATGGCACTCCCCGTGGTGCGCGCGGTCGAGAAATCGCTCAGGTCACTTAGGGGTCCGACCCCTAAGTCAAAGAAGCGCGTCATCATCTGGTTTTCTCCCGCGGCGAAACAATTCACGAACAAAGACGCCGATAAGCTCGCGAAGTATGATGACGTCGTATTCGTCTGCGGCCGCTATGAAGGCATCGATGAACGCGCGAAGAAGATACTGAAGACACTCGCTCCGATAAGAGAATTCGCCGTGGGCGAGGCGGTGTATACCGGCGGGGAAGTTCCGGCGCTTGCGATGATTGATGCTATCACTCGCCGCTTACCGGGCGTCCTCGGTGATGATCGCTCGGTCGAGGAACGCCGTGTTGCCTCGAGCGCCGTCTACACCCGCCCAGAAACCATTTCATATAAAAAGAAGAATTACCGCGTTCCCCGCGTCCTCCAGACCGGTCATCATGCGAACATCGATGCATGGCGGGAGAAGAAATAGGGAAGCCGCTAGGTTTGTGAGACATAGCGGCTTTCGTCTTTTCGGCAATAAAGTTCTGTGGATGTCGGACATCCACAAGACAGCGTTTTACCGAGGTGCATCATCATGCGGGAACGAGATTCTTGTTTCCTTTCCCGTTCTGACGCGCACGAAACTCTCGAGGGTAGAGCGAGCTTCGGGCGTGAAGAGATGATGGTCTTCTCGAGACGCATCAATTCTTAAGCCGAGTTCCTGGCCGTAGCTATAGGTTACAACAATACGCACATTTTCCGGGCATAACGTTACCCCCCTTAGTAATTGTAAAAACCATGTTTGAGTCAGGTGATCCATGACGTTCTCCCCCAAAGGTTTCTTCTACATGACAGGTAAACAACTCCTGCCCCAAATATATTTATACATCACTAATAAAATCATGTCTAGGTACCGAGGGTGGGGATATCTCGCCGCTTGCCTCTTGCGCAGATTGAGGGTGGTCTGGTAGAGTGTCAGGTATAGATACGAGTGAGTAACGGAGGGCGGGGAGACTCAATACGGGAACCAAATACACGCAAGAGCGAGAGCGGATTTTGTCCGTGCGTTCGCATTTATATATTTCAGTCATTATTAATTCACACCACAGCGTCATGCTTAAGAACATCGTACAGAAGACTTTTGGTGCGTACCGTGCTCCCTCTGTTCCGTTCCCGGATCTCGTCGGCCATCAGCGAAGCTCGTTTGACTGGCTTCTCAAGGACGGCCTCAAAGAGCTCTTCAAAGAGTTCTCTCCGATTACCGATTATTCAGGCAAGAAGTTCGAGCTCCAGTTCGAGAGCTTCGAAATCGGTGAGCCGAAGCATGACGAGCAGTTTGCGCGCGAGAACATGCGCACCTATGAGGCGCCCGTGAAGGCGACCGTAAAGCTCGTTAATAAGACCTTCGGCTCTGAGAAGTCGCAAGAGATCTTCCTCACTGATATACCGATGATGACGCCGCACGGTTCGTTCATCGTTTCGGGCGTTGAGCGCGCTATCGTCCCGCAGCTTGCGAGAAGTTTCGGGGCCTTTTTCGTCTCTGAGCTTATTCGCGGCAAACAATTCTTCGGTTCGAAGATCATCCCGCTTCGCGGAGTGTGGATCGAGATCGACTCTGAGGCAGACGGCGCTGTCTTCATGAAGATAGACCGGAAGCGCAAGTTCCCCGTTACGCAATTGCTCGCTATCTTCGGCGGCGGTCTTGGCGAGGCAGTGTTGAAGCACTTTGAGAAGGATCCGCTTGCGACCGCAGCGATCAAGGCGACACTCGCACACGACGAGGCAAAATCGATCGAAGAAGCCTATGTCGAGATCCATCGCCGTATGCGCGATGGCGATCTTGCAACGCCTGAGAATGCAAAAAACTTCGTTCAATCGCTCTTTTCACTGGAGCGGTATGACATCGGCAAGGTCGGACGATCACGCCTCAACAGCCGCTTCGGTCTCCTGCAGACTGAGAAAGCGCTCGACAAGCGCACGCTTGTGCTCGCGGACTTCATTCGCATCATTTCAGAGATCGTCCGCCTCAACGCTGACCCAGGAGCGCGCCCGGATGATATCGACCACCTCGGCTTCCGCCGCGTGCGTTTCGTCGGGGAACTCCTCCAGGCACGTATGCGTGTCGGTATGAGCCGCATGAAGCGCAATATTCAAGATCGCATGTCGACGATTGAGAGCGAGACTACGCTTCCGATGGCGCTCGTCAATCCGCGTCCATTCCATGCATCGGTACACGAGTTCTTCACCGCGAACCAGCTCTCGCAGTTTATGGATCAGCAGAACATCCTTGCAGAGCTTGAGAACATGCGTACGCTCTCGGCGCTCGGCCCGGGCGGCCTCACTCGTGAGCGCGCCGGTTTCGAAGTGCGTGACGTGCACCCTTCGCACTACGGCCGCCTCTGCCCGATCCACACGCCAGAAGGCCAGAACATCGGCCTCATCCTCCGTCTCGCGACCCATGCGCGCACGAACGACTTCGGCGTCATCGAGACTCCGTATTCGCGCGTTAAGAATGGCAAAGTAACCGATGAAATCGTATATCTCAACGCGCTCGACGAGGAGCTTGAGACGATTGCACACGGGGCGACAAAACTTGATACGGACCGCCGCATCATCACCAACTTGGTCGAAGCTCGGCACAAGGGTGATCCGATTATCGTTCCGCGCGAAGCCGTCACGCTTATGGACGCTTCAACCTATCAGATGTTCTCGGTGGCGACTTGTATGATTCCGTTCGTTGATCACGATGACGCAAACCGCGCGTTGATGGGTTCGAACATGCAGAAGCAGGCGACTCCGGTCCTCATTCCTGAGGCGCCGCTCGTCGCGACCGGCATTGAGACGCATGCGGCGAAGAGCACTGGCCGACTCGTGCTCGCAGCCGAAGCGGGCGACGTGACCTATGTCGATGCGCGCAAGATTATTGTCGAGAGTAAGGACGGGAAGAAGCGCGACTACTATCTCCAAGGTCTCACGCAGACGAATCAGAACTCGACCTTCATGCAGCGCCCCTCGGTGGTGGTTGGCGACAAAGTGAAGAAGGGCGATGTGCTCGCTGACAACTCATCGACCGATCATGGACAGCTTGCGCTCGGGCAGAATGTCCGCGTTGCCTTTATGAGCTGGAACGGCGCAAACTATGAAGACGCCATCATCATCTCAGAACGTCTCGTTGAGGAAGCGAAGTTTACTACGGTGCACATCGAAGATTTCGAATGTGTGGTTCGCGATACGAAGCTCGGCGATGAAACGACAACGCATGATATCCCGAATGTCGGCGAGATGCGTCTGAAGAATCTCGACGAAGAGGGAGTCATCCGTATCGGTGCCGAGGTTCGCCCGGGTGATATTCTGGTCGGCAAGGTGACCCCGAAGGGCGAGACACAGCTCACGCCTGAGGAGCGGCTCCTCCGTTCCATCTTCGGCGACAAGGCGAAAGACGTGAAGGATACTTCGCTTCGCATGGAAGGCGGCAAGCGCGGGCGCATCATCGGCGTACGCGTCTTTTCTCGAGAGAAAGGAGACCAGCTTGAGACGGGTATTATCAAGAAGATCGTTGTGACTGTTGCGCAGGTGCGTAACGTCTCGGTGGGTGATAAGCTCGCCGGTCGTCACGGTAACAAGGGTGTCATCAGCCGCGTCCTTCCGGTCGAGGATATGCCGTATGACAAGGACGGCAACCCGATCGACCTCATCCTCACGCCGCTTGGCGTCCCAAGCCGTATGAACCTCGGACAGATTCTCGAGATGCACCTCGGGCTTGCGGCGCATACGCTCGGTTACCAGGCTGTCGTGCCGCCTTTTGCCGGCGCAACGCCTGATGAGATCCGCGATGAGCTTGAAGCTGCCGGCTTCTCACGCTCCGGCAAGATGCAACTCTTCGACGGCCGCACGGGTGCTGCATTTGCTCAGACCATCGCGGTCGGGTACATGTACATATTGAAACTGCATCACATGGTGGAAGATAAGATCCATATGCGCTCCATCGGTCCGTACTCGCTCATTACGCAGCAACCGCTCGGCGGCAAAGCGCAGAATGGCGGACAACGATTTGGAGAAATGGAAGTGTGGGCGCTTCTTGGGTATGGTGCTGCGTATACGCTCCGCGAAATGCTCACAATCAAGTCAGACGACATTCAGGGCCGCTCGGCAGCCTTCGATGCCATTGTGAAAGGCGAGCCGATTAGTCACACCGGTACCCCGGCCTCATTTGCTGTTCTTACGAATCAGATTCGCGGTCTCGCGCTCGATGTCGACCCGCTCAATCTGCCTCCTGAGCTCGAAGCATAATTTATTAATTCTTTCCTGAACTATCATGGCATTCACCCCTCGAAAATTCCCGACACGCGATACTTGGAACGGCTTGCGCCTCACCCTCGCTTCGCCAGAACGCATTCTGGCGTGGTCAAGCGGCGAAGTGACGAAGCCCGAGACGATCAATTACCGCACACAGCGTTCCGAGAAGCACGGCCTTTTCGACGAGAAGATCTTCGGTCCGGAGAAAGACTACGAGTGTTACTGCGGCAAATACAAAGGCATCCGCTACAAGGGCATCGTCTGCGATAAGTGCGGTGTCGAGATTACCCGCTCCATCGTGCGCCGCGAGCGCATGGGGCATATCGAACTATGCACGCCGGTTGCGCACATCTGGTTCTTGCGGAGCGTTCCATCACGAATGGCGCTCGTCCTCGGAGCATCGGCAACAGACATCGAGAAGGTCGTCTATTTTGCCGGATACATCGTCACGAAGATTGCTGATGAGGAGAAGAAGCGTCTCCTCGCAGAGCTCGAGAGCGAGTATAAGTCGAAGTATAAGTCGCTCGGGAGCGACAAAGAGCGCGATGCGCTGAAGGAGAAGATGACGCTCGCCAAGAACGAGATCGAAGGCATTATTGTCGGCAAAGTGCTCGACGAGCTTGAGTACCACCGCTTCTCGGTGAAGTACGGCGGCCTCTTTGAGGCGCGCATCGGCGCAGAAGCCATCTACGATATCTTCACCTCGATTGACCTGAAGGCGCTTGAGAAGACGCTTGAGGCTCGCTATGAGACTGCCGGCGCCGCAGAGCGTGAGAAGCTTGCAAAGCGCCTTTCGCTCATTGCAGGACTCATCGCATCAGGCGTACGTCCGGAGTGGTTTTTTCTTACGCGGATCCCGGTCATCCCGCCGGCGCTTCGCCCGATGGTCGCGCTCGAAGGCGGTCGTCACGCAACGTCAGACGTCAACGACCTATATCGCCGCGTTATCAATCGCAACAACCGCTTGAAGAAGCTCATCGATATTCATGCGCCGGAGGTCATTTTGCGCAATGAGAAGCGCATCTTGCAGGAGGCGGTCGATGCACTGCTCGACAACTCAATAAGAAAGAGTGGCGCATCAGCCGGAGCGCTCACGGCCGCACAGCGCCGTCCGCTCAAATCCCTCGCTGATTACTTGAAGGGTAAGCAGGGATACTTCCGCCAGAACCTCCTCGGCAAGCGTGTCGATTACTCGGGACGTTCGGTGATCGTTGTCGGTCCCGATCTCGAGCTCGATGAATGCGGTCTCCCGAAGCATATGGCGCTCGAACTCTTCCGTCCGTTCGTTATCGCCGGACTTCTTGAGCGCGAACTCGCCTTCAACATCCGCGGCGCCGGACGTCTCGTTGAAGACGGTGTCGCTGAAGTATGGGAGATTCTCGAAGAGGCGATCAAGGGCAAGTACGTCCTCCTCAACCGCGCTCCGACTCTGCACCGCCAGGGTATTCAGGCATTCCGCCCGCGTCTCATCGAAGGCGATGCGATCCAGCTTCATCCGCTCGTATGTAACGCGTTCAACGCGGACTTCGACGGCGACCAGATGGCGGTCCATGTGCCGCTCTCCGAAGAGGCGCAATGGGAGGCAGCGAACATCATGAGCGCCAACAAGAACATCTTGAAGCCGGGGTCTGGCGAGATGATCGTGCTCACCGGGAAGCCGCTCGACATCGTGCTCGGCGTCTACTGGCTCACGAAGGCAATCGACAAGGCGAATGGAGAAGGAAAACATTTCTCATCCCCGAACTCGGCGATCCTTGCCTCTGAATACGGCGCAATCGATACGCGCGCTAAGATCAAAGTGCTTCCGGTTACCGGGAAGGAGAAGTACGTCGCATTTGAGAATCATCCGTTCGAGACGACCGTTGGCCGGCTTCTCTTCAACACCATTCTTCCTGCAGACTATCCGTTCATCAACGAGACCATCACCAAGAAGGTGCTCGCACGCATCGTGACCGACTGCATCTCGCGCTACGGGATTGATGCGGTGCCAGATATCGTGAACAAGGTGAAGCGTTTCGGCTTCGATTATGCGACACGATCGGGTGTCTCGTGGGCCATCGACGACGTCGCCGTGCCGAAAGAGAAGGCGCATATCATCGAAGAGGCAGAGAAGAAAGTATTCACCATCCAGACAGACTTCCAGAACGGATTGCTCTCAGAGGAAGAGAAGCGGCGCATGGTTATCGAGATCTGGCAGGGAGCCAAGGGAGATGTCGAGAAAGTCGTTGCAGAACAGCTCGACCCGATGGGGTCAGTGGCCGACATGGTGCACTCCGGCGCTCGCGGTACGCTCGGCAATCTGACACAGATGTCGGGTATGAAGGGGCTCATTCAGAACACCGCCGGTATCACGATGGAAGTGCCGATCACCTCATCCTTCATCGAGGGATTGAACCCGATCGAATATTTCATGTCGACTCACGGCGCACGTAAGGGGCTCACCGACACGGCGCTTGGTACGGCGAAGGCCGGATATCTCACGCGCCGCCTCTTCGACGTGGCACAGGATTCGATCGTGACAGAACATGATTGCGGCACGAAGCGCGGGGTGCATATCAACCGCACGAGCGCATCAGGAATCAAGATTAATTATGCCGATGCATTGCGCGGCCGCGTGCTTGCTGAGGATGTGAAAGATGCCGACGGGACAGTCCTGTTCAAGAAGAAACAGTATCTCTCGATCAGTGATGCCGAGAAACTTGATGCTATGACATCGGTCGCAACGGTTGTCGCGCGCTCGCCGATGTCCTGCGAGACGCACTACGGCGTATGCCAGACCTGCTATGGCATGGACCTCACCACCCAAGAACTCATCGATCTCGGTGAGGCGGTGGGAACGGTTGCGGCGCAAGCGATCGGCGAGCCGGGCACCCAGCTCACGATGCGCACCTTCCACGCCGGCGGCGTGGCCTCAGTCGGAGGCGACATCACGAGCGGTCTCCCGCGCGTTGAAGAAGTGTTCGAGAAGCGTTCGCCAAAGAACCCGGCGGTGATCTCGAAGTCCGAAGGCATCGTCATGGAGATCAAAGAGGATGGCCGCGAGAAGATTATCGTGGTTGCTCCGTCAGCTGGACAAGGGAAGAAAGACGGATCGGCCTACGAATATCTCGCACCGTATCCGCGCGTCCCGCTCGTGAAAGAAGGCGACACGGTCGCGAAGGGGCAGATTCTCACCGATGGATCGGCAGATCTCGACGAGCTCTTCGACTATGCCGGCCGCTCAGTGGTACAGGAATACATCATCACTGAGGCATCGAAAATCTACGAGCTCCAGGGCGCGCCGGTCTCGCGCAAACACCTCGAAGTCGTGGTGAAGCAGATGTTCTCTCGTGTGAAGATTACTGAAACCGGCGATACGGACTACTCGGTCGGCGATGTTATCGAGGATTGGGAATTTGCGAAGATTACCAAGGAGTGTGAAGAGTCTAGCAAGATCGCGCCGAAGGCGAAGGAGATCGTACTTGGAATCAAGGAGAGCGCGCTCTCGCGCCGCTCGTTCCTCTCGGCCGCGTCCTTCGAGCAGACGACCAAGATCCTCATCAACGCCTCGCTCCGTGGCAGTGTCGACCGCCTCCGCGGCCTCAAGGAGAACGTCATTCTCGGTCGCCTTATCCCATCAGGGACCGGCTTTGCAGGGAGCAAGAAGCATGCGGCGATCACGAAACTCCAGTCGGAGCGCCCGATGCCGGAGGTTGCCGAGCGCACGAGCTTCACCTCTCGCACTACCCGCGCACTCTAAATCAGCATTTATTATTCAACACACAACCGCCCTCACGGGCGGTTGTGTGTTTGTATAGAAATGAAAAACGGCAGGGATGTTCTCCTGCCGCCTTGCTCACCACCTACGCCTACTTGTCAATCGCGAGAAGGGTTGAAGCAACTCCAGCCACGATGCCCAACAGATAGAACAAAAGGCTAATTGACAATGAATGGCCGTTGGGAAGAATTCCAACTACCACACCAATAAACATTGCGATACCGAAACACATGATAAGCAACAGAACGTGCGCGGAAAACTTTGGCATACAACCTCCCATATGCAACGGCGTCGACCAATTCGACACCTACTATCTGACACTAAGGTAGCATACTGTATGAATATTGTCAAGCACCGCGGCGGCGGGGTAGAATCAAGGCAATGGCGAAGGATTCGGTGGCAGAGATTAAGGAGCGATTGACGATACAAGACGTCATTACCCCGTATGTGAAGCTGACCCGCGCG
>JAHFMM010000027.1 GCA_023264495.1 bacterium
GCCTCCTTCCCTACCGCCACGACTTGATTCGTCTTATCGTTGACCGCAACGACTGACGGCTCATTGAGCACGATGCCGCGGCCGCGCACATAGACGAGTGTGTTCGCCGTCCCGAGATCGATCGCAATGTCGCTGCTGAAGAGGAGATCGGTGAAGAATTTCGACATACGCTATATACCGAGTATCTCTGCGCGAGACTTCTTCGTCATCATTCCAGTCGCACGTTCAACAACCTCGAACGCGTCATTCGCAACAGCGTCTTTACCGACCACGATACGGAACGGGATGCCGAGCAGATCGCTCTCGGCAAACTTCTCGCCCGCGCGCAGATCGCGATCATCATAGAGCACCTCGACGCCCTTCTTCGCGAGCGCGTCATAGAGCGCATCGGCTGCTTTGGCGATGTCGTCATTATTGTGTCCCGAGCCCTGCCTGCCGGCAGACAGGGAGACGAGATGATAGGTAAACGGCGCGACACTTCCGGGCCACACGAGCCCCTTCTCGTCAGCGAGCTTCTCGACAATGACTCCCATGAGCCGTGATGTGCCAAACCCGTAACACCCGACAATTGGATATTGCTCATTGCCTTCCGCGTCTTTATACATAAAACCGAAAGCTTTGGGGTATTTCTGTCCGAGATCAAACACATTGCCGACTTCAGACGCGCGCGCCGCCTTCAAGCTCCCCTCTCCGCACTTCGGACACGCCTCTCCCTCCTTGTCTTTCGCCACTTCAATGTTCGCGCAGTGCGTACAGTGCTCGCAGTACACGATGTCATCCTCACCGGCATCAGTAAGCACCATGAACTCGTAGGAGAGTTTCTCCGAAAACGCTCCCCCTGAAGCCTCGGTAACTTTTGCGACAAGCCCGCAAGTCGCATACGCCTCAAGATACGCCTGCTTTACGATTTCATAAAAACGTTCGAAGTCTTCCTGAGTCTCATGGAAGCTGTACATGTCCTTCATGCCGAATTCGCGCCCGCGCATGATGCCTGACTTTGCACGCAATTCATCGCGATACTTCTGCCCGATCTGATAGATCGCAACCGGAAGATCCTTATACGAGGTCGAGTATTCCTGAGCGATAGGCGTAACGATCTCTTCTTCGCTCTGCCCGAGCGCGTATTCCTTCTTGGTACGGCTCTGCAATTTGAAGAGCACATCAACCGCGTCCCATCCGCCGGTCGTCTTCCACTTCTCCGATGGGTGCAAAGTCGCCATACGAACCTCTTGTCCGCCGATAGCATCCATTGCCTCGCGAATAATATTCTCAATCTTTGAAAGAACACGGAGCCCGAGCGGGAGATACGAATACACCCCTGCCATCTCCTTATGAACATAGCCGGCACGGACAAGGAGCTGCGCATTCTTCGAAACCTCGTCTGCCGGGGCCTCGCGCCGCGCCTTGGTAAAAAGCCTCGATTGTCTCATGCACCTTAGTATACGCTTCTGCGCCCTCTTGGGCAAAACACTGCTTTCGTGGATATTCCTGGTCTTGTGCATTGGTAAGATGTTATAATCTCTCCATCATGATTACTGATGCAGACATCACGAAACTCAAAAAGACATTTGTCACAAAAGACGAAATGAATGCGAGATTTGATGATGTTGATAGAAAATTTGATGATGTTGATAAGAGGTTTGATGATGTATATGAAAAACTTGATACTGTCGCGGCTGCGGTTGGCCGTATTGAGAACACGCTCGACGGGATTGCCGGCGCAATTAAAGACCAGCAGATTGAAAACGCAGCTGGTGCTGTACATCTTGCTCGGCACGATCGTCAGATCGAAGCACTTGCTCTCGCGACGCACGTATCTATCCCCGATTAAGATAAGGCTCGATATACTAATCCTTAACTGACGATCTTGAAGATGTCGTGGACGGTGACGACGAGCATGAGGAGGATAAGGAGCGCGAAGCCGACAGCATTCACCGCTTGCGCAAGACGCTGGTTAATCGGCCGGCGGATAACGCTCTCGATAAGTACGAAAAGGAGCCGGCCGCCATCGAGAGCGGGAACGGGAATGAGATTGATGATAGCGAGATTGATCGAGATGATCGCCATGATAGACAAGAGACTGGCAATTCCTTCATTCGAAGCATTCCCGACGATACTTGCGATACCAACCGGCCCGGCGACCTGCGAGAGATCTGCGGAGAGCGTGAAGACGTTGTAGAAGAAATGCCACAACCCTTGTGCCGTGAGCACGGTCATTGTCCAGGTAAGCGATACTCCCTCGACAAGAGCGCTCTGTATCGAGAGAGGCACGATGCCAACCGGAGCGATCTCGATGCCGAGCGCATAGCGGGTCGGGTCGGCGGCCGCGACGCCCGCTGCGGGCGTCGCGGTGATACTCTCCTCTGCCCCGCTGCGCCGCACCTCGAGTGTCAGCGCACTTCCCTTGCTCTCGTTAACAAAGGCTGAGAAGCTCTTCGGGTCAAGCGTCTGGTCAGCGATCGATTGCGCGAGACTCCATCCTCGCGCACCGTCTTGCACTCGTATGAGTGAATCGCCTGGGAGAAGCCCGGCAAGAGCGGCGGGAGAACCGGGGAGCACTTGTGCCACCATAAGCTCTACCTGGCTTGCGTTTGCCAAATCTTCCGGCAAGAGCGCACGCTGCGTGCCGAGAACGAGCGCGCCGGTGATGAGTATATAGGCGAATACGAGATTCATCGCAACCCCCGCCACCAGGACGATCGCCTGTGCGGCGCGCGTTTTCTTCGAAAACGCGCGCCGATCATCGCCGCCTGCCCCGAGCGCCGTCGAGGGGTCTTCGCCGAATATCTTCACGAACCCGCCGAAGGGCAGCCAGTTAAGCGTGTATTCGGTCTCGCCAACCTTCGCGACAGTCATCGCACGCGGCGGATACCCGAGCCCGAACTCATCAACGCGCATCCCTGAGAGCTTCGCCGCGACAAAATGCCCAAACTCATGCACCACGATGAGCGCGACAATGACGACAATGAATATCAGGATGCTCATCGGCGTTTACTGCGCGATCTCAATCTCCTTCTTCTCAAATGCGGCGGCGAGCACTGCGGCGCCGGCATCGATAAGCTTCTGCGTCTCTATCTTCAGGCGTGCGACTTCGTCTTCGCCCATGCCGCCCTCCTTCTCAGCCGCTTCGAGCGCCTTCAACGCCTCCGTGCGATGCGAACGGAGCGCGATCTTCGCCTGCTCGGTCTTGTCGCCCGCAATCTTCAAGAGCTGTATCCGGCGCTCGCTCGTGAGCTCGGGGAACGAGATGCGCAACCCCTGATCATCCGTAGCAATACCGATGCCAAGATCAGCATCCGTAATACTCTTCTCGATACCCTTCAAGAGGCTCTTGTCCCAAGGGGTGATGCGGATCGTGCGCGCATCCTCGATCGAGATGTTGGCGAGCTCGCGAAGCGCGGTGCGCGTGCCATACGCTTCGGGCTTGATACTATCGAGCAAGGTCGGCGTTGCCCGGCCGGTGCGCACGCCCGAGAGTTCGCGCCCAAGCCATTCCTCCGTCTCCTTGATCTCTTCTTTCAATTTCGAAAAATCGTATGCCATATAATGCACAGTATATCGTGTTTGCACTGCATACGGAAATCGATGAGGATAACAAAACGAAGCAAGGGCTACCCTTGCTCAACATAAAGTATCGAAGTCTGACTTCGATACTGATGAGAGTCCGACTTTCACATGTACGTGTGGATTGTGAGAGTCTGACTTTCACATAGTGCGCGAACTGCTATTATCGATGGTAAGAAACTTTGTGGATGTCCGACATCCACAAACTCACACGAGGGGTTGTTCACTAACCAGCTAATTCCCCTGCTTGTAACTTGCCAGGGAAGTCAGACTTCCCTGGCAAGTT
>JAHFMM010000020.1 GCA_023264495.1 bacterium
ATGGACCGTGTCGCAGTTCCATCGGTGGGGGTCAGCCTCTCAGCTCCCCTAAGCGTCGTAGCCTTGGTAGGCCATTACCCTACCAACTAGCTGATACTACGCAGGCAACTCCCAGAGCGACAATTAAATAAATAACTGCCTTTACCCTTGCGGGACTATCGGGGATTACCCCGTCTTTCGACGAGCTATACCCGACTCTGGGGGATCTACCTACGTGTTACTACCTCGTTTGCCGGTTTCCCGCCCTTTCTAAATTCTAGACTCATGTACGATATCTAAAATACAGAAAGGGCGGGACCCCTTGACTTGCATGACTTATCCACGCCGCCAGCATTCACCCTGAGCTAGGATCAAACTCTCAATAAGAATAGGCGGAACAAAAGAATTCACACTCCCGCCTGTTTCGAAAAACAGGCGGGATCCCTGCCCTTTCAATCGCCTATTGAACGCGCGATGCGTTTCTTGAGGTGGCCGTAGCAGACCCGAAAGTCTTCAGCATCCGTTCACGCTCGCGCGCATCTTCGCGATTCTTATAAGCTTCATAGTATACGAGTTGCCAATCGTTAGCCTTGCTCGTGTACGGTGACTTCGCGTGAGCGTGCTCATCGAGCCGTCTACGCAAATCATTTGTCGAACCGATATACAACTGACGCTGCATATGGCCTTTCAAAACGTACATGTAGTACATATATCTATAATACCCGAAAGGGCGGGAATCTTTCTCCCCGCGGCGCTTCGCGCCGCGGGGTATTTCACGTATTTGTAGTGTCAAAGAAACCCCGTCCCCCAAAGGGGGACAGTAGAGTCATAGTATAGGAAGCCGTATAGGGAGTCAATAGCAATAATTACCTGGTATAATTGCAATATGAATAAGCCGGTGGTGGTTGCTGTCTCAGGCGGATTTGATCCCGTACATATCGGACATATTCGCATGTTCCAAGAGGCGAAGAAGCTCGGCGACAAGCTTGTTATCATACTCAATAACGACAATTGGCTCACTGACAAGAAAGGGGATCCCTTCATGCACGAGATGGAACGGAAAGAAATTCTTGAGGCGATCATCGGCGTCGATGAAGTTGTTATCACCGACCATGCGCTTGGCGACCCAGACCGGAGCGTGTGTCGCGCTCTTCGCGCAATCATGCCCGACATCTTCGCGAATGGCGGCGATCGGAAGCCTGATGGAGACCCTGTTCCTGAAGTTGCGCTCTGCAACGAGCTCGGCATCAAGCTTGTCTATAACGTCGGCCATGGTGGCAAGGTACAGTCTTCTTCTGGTCTCGTCGCAAGCGCAGCAAAAAAGAACTCGCCCAGCTAACGCTGGGCGAGTTTTTACGAACAAACCATTTACTTCGCGTAGAGCTCGTTCAGCTTCGCGCGCGTGACGGGGCCGACAAAGCCGGTCGCATCGATACCATATTTGGTCTGAAATTGCTGCACCGCGGCATACGTCTGCGTATAGAATCCGCCGGTTACTTCTCCCGAGTACACCCCCTCTTTTATGAGGACAATCTGAAGCGCTGATATGTCATTTGTATATGGTGACGTAACTTCGAGATTCCGGGTGAAAGAGTAGGTGAAGTCGGTAGTCGATTTTGCTTGGTCTGCACCACTTTCTTGCCCTTGTGCGCTCGAAAGGGCATTCAGGGCGCTCGCGGTCTGGCTGATTCCTCCAAGGAGCGAAGTAATGCTCAATGCGGTACTGCGCGTATACGGCACGCTCTTATATACTAATACTCCGAAAAGATTCGTCTTCACGAAGGAGTCATAACAGACGGTCCCCTGATCGGTCGTTGACGTGAATGTCGCGGCACAGTCTTTTGCTTGAGAAACATCACAAGAACACTTCGGTGTTTGAAGAGGGTTTGTTGGCACAACCGTTCCAGCTATATAGGTATAGTTCTTCGTTATAGGATTACAATTTCCTGTCGCGTCAAAGACACTCCCTGCGGCACAAACCGCCGTAACAGGTGTAGAGGTCGCCGCAGTAATTGTGAGAGTACCGGAAGCAAGGAGCGCGCCTTTGACGCCGGTCGAGGAGTATGCGTTCACCGTGATCGGATAGGACCCCGCAGATGCAAAACGGCCGGCCGAGAAATCGAGAGACCACACGCCGGCTGGAGACACGATGGTAGCACCTCCGATGGTTCCTGCTGTTACATAGACATAACCGCCTGTAGGGGAAGCGGTACCCGATATAGCGAATGCTGTATTGACAGCCGCCGTGAGAGAACTGGTTATCGCTGCCAAATTTACATTAGCGGTCGAGATCCCGAACGCGAAAGGCGCGCTACTCGCACCTGAGAGAGCAACGCCTGTGACAGCGTCACTTCGCGAGTGGACTATAATCTTATAGACTGATAGATACGTGTCTCCAAGGTTCATTGTCCCGACGCTCTGTGGAACTGTCCAAGAGTAGCTGCCTGTGTTCGGGATTGAGTCTGCGATTACTTGTTCCCTACGGAGACCGCTTTCGGAACTATAACGGGTATCGACTATCCCAATCTGTACAGGATAATTGACCGCATCTGCTCCCTGACTCGTCCAATGAAGCGTATATGTGTTGCCGATCTGCCATACTTCTCCTCCATTTGGAGAGATGATGGTGATAGTCGGGACAGAAACGTCTGGCACATTCTTCGAATAGGACATGCCGCTATTAACGAAACCTCTGAGGAGGTAGCCGTTCGTCCAATCAGAGGTGCTAATCGTATGGGCCGGCGCTGAACGATCAGACCAGCTGGTGCTGCCCGCTGCCGATGCTGCGCCGTTTGCGACAGGCGAGCCGTCAGCAGCGAGCGAGATCGTAATCGTCGAGCCAGTGGCGAAGCCCGCGACCGTACCGTAGAGGTTGTAGGTCTTGGTGCTGCCTGCGGCGATCTGCTGATATTGCGGCTGTGCCGTGTTCTTGGTGAGATCGAACACTGCGGTTGTCCCACTCGATGAGATGCTTCCATTCCCGATGGTACTTCCCGATGTATCGTCAACAAGATACAGATTCGAGACGCTCGCTCCGACAGTACTCAGGTTGAGAGTGACCTTCGACCACTCAATGGCACCTGCCAGATCAGCTGTGATGCTGAACTTGTAGAGCGGTGAACCCGTCGACGGGACCGTCACACCCGTTGAAACCATCGCGAAGGTTGGGATCGACTTCCTCACATAGAACATGCCGGTCGCTCGAAGATTTGCGCCCGAATTGATGCTGGTGATAGCGAGACCGTCTGAACGTACCGCCATGAAGTTATTTCCTCCGAGGGCCACACTGATCGCTGCGCCCGAGGTTGCACCCGATGCGATTGATGGCGTACCGACAGACACATCGAGGTTAGCTGAGTCGTTCATCGGGACGTACATCGTGAGACCGGTGAAGGTCGCCGTTGCCGTTGTGTAGGTGCCACCCGCGTTGACTGCGAGACCTTGGGTCTGCGTCTGGGTAACATTGTTCACGTCCTTGTACGACACGGTGACTGCTGTAACCGAAGTTGCAGCACTGTTCGGGACGAGGACAGCAAGGCTCTGGATCGTGTACGCCGAGTTCTGTGCGGCGAAGTTGAACTGGCCGACACGGACTGACGATGCACCTGCAAGAACGTTGTTGCTGACTGGGTCGCCTGCGCTACGAGTGACGGTGAGCGAGCCAGCACCGATCGTAATCGTCTGGAGTGCTATGTATTGTGATACTGCTATAGCAACGCCGGTAGTATGCCCAACACCCCTAGTACCAATACCCACTTTCGCGACAAACGTATTTGCATTTGCGCTTGAAACAATGTCCGCATAAACATCAACAACAACAGAGGATGCCTGAGCGACTGGAAGACTGACGGCAAACGAGTTGCTGGTCGACGGCATGGTCTGGACCGAGCCGAGGACAGCCCCCGTCATGTCATTCTTGAGCGTCAGGTTCGTGACTAACATAGTTGCTGGCGATCCAAGATGGATGACAATCGTGTTGACATCAATACCCTCTGACGCCCCGGCCGAGAGCGTAAGTGAACCAATTCGCGCGCTCTGAGTTCCTGGAACAACCATTTGATCGCCGTATCCTGTGTATTTTGCCGCAGTGAGTGAAGAAATGCTCGGTGGAGGTGGGGTCGCTCCGGTAAGAGCTGCCTGAACATTCGCAATAACAGAAGCATCCGCACCAAACGAAGAGAGGAGCGAGATGATCGCTTGAATTTGTACACTCGTGAGACCCGCCGCTTCTGTGACCGCGGGCGAGGCGATAAGGAAAACGAATACGAAGATGGCACCGAAGATATATTTTTTCATCGAGATGTATTATGTATATACCCGTAGTGTACACCCCCCCCTGAAATCAACAACCTCATACTGTCAACATTGCATACGATGCTGGAGGGCGTACAATACATGAAGCCGTCACCCTTGCCTTATGAACGCCACAGAGCGGGAGCGAATAGTTGTATCTGTTGGAGGATCTTTGATCGTCCCTGATCAGATCGACACTGATTTCCTCACGCGCTTCAAAACGCTCATTCTCGACAAAGTGCAGCAAGGGTTCACCTTCTCCGTCATTGCCGGCGGCGGGAAGACTGCTCGGCACTACCAAGAGGCTGCAAATGCGGTAACTTCTCTCTCGCAACACGACCTTGACTGGATCGGCATCCATACGACCCGTCTCAACGCGCAGCTCTTGCGCGATATTTTTGTCGGCTACGCACACCCGCAAGTGATAAAGAATCCGACCATCGATATCGAGGCTGATGAGCCGATCATTATCGCCGCCGGCTGGCAGCCCGGCTGCTCGACTGATTATGATGCTGTGCTCATGGCGAAGAATCTTGGTGCAACGCGCCTCGTGAACCTTTCCAACATTGATTATGTGTACACTGCCGATCCGCGCACTAACCCAGACGCGAAAAAAATTGAGAAAATAGCTTGGCCCGAATTCCGGAAGTTAATTCCAGAAAAATGGGACCCGGGACTCTCTTCCCCGTTTGATCCTGTCGCCGCAAAAGAAGCCGAAGCGATCGGACTTGAGGTCGCCATCATGAACGGCGCGCATCTCGACGAGTTTTCAAACTACATCGACGGCAATCCGTTTGTCGGGACGGTTATCGCTTAACTTCCTTGTAAAGACCAAATACATAGGGTAGTCCTATGTATTTTAAAGATCTTTGTAAGTAAGCCAGTCCTCAATGAAATCCGAGAATTCTGTGTTCTTTGAGAAATAGTCGGGGAATTCTTTTATTGAAAGAATTTCTTTTTCTTCACGCACTACTCGCATATAGTCTGCATAACTTGAATACCAATACCGGCTGAGGAATTGTTTCGCTGCAGCTTTATTTTGTATCCCCTCTTCCTTCCATTTTGGTTCAATGAGCTTTATCGGATTAAGATGAATATACGCAAAAAGATATTTTAGATATTCATCCCGATTGGCGTGTTGCGCTTGATACGGCCCTTGGAATAGCGAACCAGTACGCTTGTTTCGCTTATTGAAATATGAGGAATACCCGGTGAGCAACTTTCCCATAAACATACTGATTCCTCCTTCAACTATCTCCTTTAACATGATATGGAAATGGTTCGGCATGAGGACATATGCCCCTATTGCTACGATTGGTTCTCCTCTATCAATCTCATCGAACGCTTTACCTTCTATATCGCGGAATACGAACGGTCGTTCTCCATTTGCGACATAAAGCAATTTTACAAATCGCTCATGGTCCTTATCATCAAGAAAGATATTTCGCTTTTCAACTCCGCGATTGTATATGTGGTAATACTCACCCTCAGAAAAAACGAATTTCCGTTCCATTACAACAGTGTAGCATACATAGGGTAGTCCTATGTATTTTCTATTGCTTCTGTCCCGAGACAATAACTGCTGGCACCGTAAGAAGAATATCCGAGCCGGTGTCTTCTGCTTTTATTTCTTCGCAAACCACTTCGCAATCGGGATAAGGAGCGGTGCTGAGCGTGCAATTGACGAGAAGGTACCGGCGACGACGCCGACAAGCATCACGAGAGCGAAGTTCTGTGTCGCAGGAGCGCCGAAGAAGATAAGGGCGAGGAGAGCGAGGACAACCGTGAGCGCCGTGTTAATCGAACGTGCCATCGTCTCATTGATCGACTTGCCGATTGTGTCTTCAAATGACTCTTTGCTGTTCATCCGCGAGTTCTTGGCGAGATGCTCGCGCACGCGATCGAAGATGACGATGACGTCATTCACGCAGTAGCCGAGGAGCGAGAGGAGTGCCACGATGAAGAGCGAGTCGACCTCGGCTCCCGTGAAGTGGCAGTAAGCGGCATAGAAGCCTGTCGGGACGATGATGTCAATCGCGAGCATCGCGACAACCGTGAGCCCGTACCCCCACCCCGGCACAGGACGCGATACCTTGCGGAAGGCGAAGCCGATATAGAAGACGATGACCAGCACCACGGCGAGAATCGCCCACAAAGCCTTATTGGTGAACTGGCTCCCGAGCGCCGGACCAACCGAAGTGAAGGCAGGCTCTGTGGTAGAAGCCGAAGATGAGAGGGCTGCAAGTACTGCTTCATGCTCTGCCGGCGTCATGGTGCGGGTTCGTATCGAGATGGCAGTGTCACCCGATTCGCGGACAAATACCGTGCCAAGCGGGACGGCCGAGACTTGTTGCCCAACCAGTGCGACACTCGGGCGGCCGTTTGGATAATCCACCTGCATCAAGGAACCGCCGGTGAAATCGATACCAAGCGGGAGTCGATACATCGCGATAGAGCCGAGTGCGGCAACCAAGAGGATGCCGGTGATCCAGAAGAAGAGTGCGCGATGTTTAATGATGTACATACCTTATGCGTTACGGTTGCCTGATCCGAGGAGAAATGACCATACACCCCATCTTGTGTCCTGCCTGCCGGCAGACAGCTCTGGAACAATCGCGAGCAAGAAGACGCGAGAGAGCGACACAGCCGAGATAAACGAAACGAGCACGCCGAGCACGAAGACCAGCGCGAAGCCCTGCACGATCGAAGTCCCGAGCCAGAAGAGGATGACGCCCGAGATGATCATAGTGAGATGGCCATCGCGAATCGCCGTCCATGCGCGTGCGAAACCGATGCGTACCGCCTCGCGCGGATCCTTGCCATCGCGAAGCTCCTCCTTGGTGCGCTCGAAGATGAGGATGTTCGCATCGACCGCCATGCCGACCGAGATGATGAGGCCAGCGATGCCTGAGGCCGTGAGCGTCACGGGAATCGTCTTGATAACCGCCAGCATGAAAGCGAGATATTCGGTGAGCGCGATGATCGCGATAAGGCCGGGAAGGCGATACCACACGAGCATGAAAGACGCGATGATAGCAAAGCCGATGATACCGGCCTGCACGCCCGCTTTGATAACCACAGCGCCAAGGGTCGGCCCGACCGCCGAACTGCTCTCAAGCGCAATCGGTACCGGGAGAGCGCCGAAGTTCAGATTGCGCACGAGATCGCGCGCCTCGGTCGCCGAGAAGCGCCCGGTGATGGTCGCCTTCCCTCCCGGAATCGCTTCCTGGATTACCGGCTCAGAAATAGGATGTCTGTCTAGGAAGATTGCGAGCTGCTTCCCCACATTCTCGCTCGTAATCTTCTCAAAAAGGGCTGCGCCGTCACTATTGAAATTGAGAATGACCTCTGGCGAAGCGAGACCGGCTGTCGCGCCCGAACCGAAGCCGAGGGTCGCGCCGGCAAGGTAGCGGCCATTAAGCCCAGTCGGGACATACCCAAGCGCTGTAGTCGTACCAACGGTCGTGGTTGACGCGAGACGGAAGTCGAGCGTCGGCGTCTCTCCGAGCGATGCGACCGCCGCTTTTATGTCGGTTACGCCCGGCAGATCGACGATGAGGCGATCCTCGGTCGTGCCGGAAAGGGCGTTCACCTGCTCGGTCTGCACGAGCGGCTCCGCAACGCCGAAGAGGTTCACACGGCGCTCGATGACGCCCTGGAGCGCCGCAAGCGCATCGGCGCGATCGGCTGGCGCTGTCTCGCTCATATCGGCGGTATACACAAGCTCAGTGCCACCCGCGAGATCAAGCCCGAGCTTGAAGCGATACGAACTGGCAGGATCGGCCTGAGTCGTCCAGACGAACTGGATAAGCAAAAGCCCCGCGATGAGGGCGATAACGGCGGACACGCGATACCGAGTCATATGTTCAGAGTATAAATCTTTCTTCCAAAAAAGCGAACCCTTGCCATACTTCTCTACTTATTGTAAACAATGGTCCGCATGCATAAAGCCATGCGGACCACTAAACTTCTAAACAGCCGCGCTCAATTGAGAATGAATATTACTTCATCATCGAGTCGCAAATTATTCCCCGAACCTATATATTCGCTACGTAACCCAAGGCTTTGATCAGCAATACCAGCCACGGCGGGGCGCAGACAGAAAGGATCTGGATAATCATCTTCGTCTATAAACTGATCCATAGCCAACCAGAGAAAACTATTTGTTGGTTGAGTATGAACCGTAGCGATGAGGAGATGCTGTCCTACTTCAAATGGGCACAGACCATGACCTAATTCGCGAATGCACGCGAAGACCTCGACCATTCTCGGACATTGGACGAATCCGAGATCTCGGATCTTAACGCGAGCAAGGTTCAAGATAATCACTTCTGTACTCGCCATAAAGACACTCGCGAGTATCTTTTCCTTAGCTCGATCACTGACGCAAACGCCGTCAATTCTGAGAAGATTTTCTTTGGTAATGCCGCCGATCTTGAGAGATTTCCATACTGTGAACCGACGCGGTATAACTCCAACTTCCGAAGAATGCCAACTTGGACACCCAGCTCGGAGATAGCTTACGAGATTGTGCCGTTTATCACGATCATTGATTGGACCAGCGAGATGGTCCGAATTAGTGCCCGCTTTTTCAAGCACACGAATAAGCTTTGCGATTAAATCAAGAGAGTTGCTGATGCTACTGAGGGGTGCAATGTTTGACATTGGATGCCTCCATTAAAAAGAGCTGTCCTGAAATACGACAGATGTCGATTCATCAGCCAAACTCCTTATAGCATACTTGTTTATTTAACTAAAGAGTAAGTTCGTTCTTGCCCTCAGCGAGGGTCACAACATTGCGAAGGAGGCACGCGACGGTGATGGGGCCCATGCCGCCGGGGACGGGAGTGAAGATAGAAGCAATCTCGGCAACATCTGGCGCAATATCGCCTTTCATTGAGCCGCCGAGTTCGCTCGTGCCGACATCTATCACAACCGCACCGGGTGTAATCATCTCTTTCGTAACAAGCCCGGCAACACCTGCACCCGAGATGACAATTTCCGCATCTTTAAGCGCCTTCGCAAGATCGCCCTCACTCTTTGTCACAACCGTAACCTGTGCCCCCACTGCCTCAAGCCACGCAGCGGTCGGAGCGCCGACAAGCCACCCCTTCCCCACCACCGTCGCGCGCTTGCCGCGAGGGTCAACATCTGCGCGCACAAGAACCTCATGCACTGCCGCCGCGACCGGGTGCACGCTCGTCCTTATTGCGCGCGTCGGGGCTGCAAGCACATCAGCATCTTTATCTACCGGGATAGCATCGAGGACACGGCGCATATCAATATTGTCCGGCATCGGAAGTTGTACGATAACTGCATCTTCGCGCACCTGTCCGAGAATTGCGACAAGCTCGTCGGTCATCGCATGATTGAGAATGTGAACGTTCATATGGATGCCGACTGAGGATGCTTGCTCGCGTTTCATCTTCAGATACGACTCGGTTGTTGGTAAGGGCGCGACTGCAATTGCAAGAAATGAAGGTGGTTGAGATAAACGTGCAGTGCGACCCTTCACTTCTGTGAGAATCTCACGCGCGATAGCGCGGCCGTCGATAATCATTGTTTGTGTCTCCTCTGTTCTTCGGGGACAAACGCCTCGTATGCGCCATCGGTATAGCGGAATGCATCCGGGCCGGCATACTGATATGCATATCCGAGTTCCTTCTTCACCTTCGATCCATCAACCGCAATCGGATAGGAATACCCCTTCCAGCTCCCCGGCGCGGTCGGTATCCGTCCGCGCGTAAGGTGCCATACCCAGAAAAATGCGAGCCGTACCATCCATGGGTAAATCGGCAATTGCCGCTTCCCCACCGCCTTTGCCATATCAGCTCCGAGCACCGCGTCTCCGGGAGGGCAGATATTAAATACGGCATATCCTTTAACCGGTTCGCCGAACGCAAGACGTTCGATAATGCCGACCACATCATCTTCGTGAATATACTGCCGCAACCATTTCGGCGTTGTCGGCACCCACGAGACCCAAAGCGAGATAAGCTCATACAAAAGCGATCCCTGCCCTTTCAAAGAACCTGACAGCGATGCTTGCAGCCCGAAGCGGATCCGCATGAATCGCCCGCGCGGGCCAGTGATAGCGGCAGGCCGCACCA
>JAHFMM010000028.1 GCA_023264495.1 bacterium
CGAAACCATCACTGCGAAAACTACCTACGTCCTCTCCTGCAATGATCTAGATGGGAATCTGGTCGTTCCTCAACCACAGCCAGCCGTTGTTACTATAGTGCCGCTCTATAGCGAGTTCTAAGGGGCTTCCGCGAATGGGGGTCTTGTGGTAGTATCGAACGATATGAAACAAGGCATTCATCCAGATAATTATCGCCAGGTCATATTCGAGGATATGGCCTCAGGAGCGCGCTTCCTGATCGGTTCAACGGTCCACACGACTGAGACGGGGATGTGGGACGACAAGAAGGAATATCCGAAGCTTGTAGTCGAAATATCATCGCAGTCGCACCCGTTCTATACCGGTGAAGAGCGTACGCTCGATAAGGCTGGTCGCGTGGAACGCTTCAAGCAGCGCGCCTCGAAGAAGAAGTAGGTGGAATATTCACCCGAATTTAAGAAGAATTTCGCAACCGCGTATCTCGCGGAGGAGTACGAACGTCTTGAGCGCGAGGCGCAGGAGGCGGCTGAGGCCGGTGCTGGCGATCCTGAGCTCGCGCGCATGGCTGAAGAGGACGGCGCGCGCATTCGTGCGCGGCAAGCAAGCATTCTCGCCGAGATAGAACAGATTCTCGCGAAAGAGAATGAACGGGAGAGTTCAGCACCGCCAATCTCGGTGGTGATGGAGCTTCGTGCGGGAACAGGCGGTGACGAGGCGTCGCTCTTCGCGCAAGAGCTCAAAGATATGTATCAGAAGTATGCGGAGCGGCAAGGATGGAAGACGCGGAACATCGATGACCTTACGATTGAGATCGCGGGAGCCGGCGCTTATGATGCACTTCGCTACGAGACCGGCGTACATCGGGTGCAGCGCGTGCCGGTGACCGAGAAGTCGGGGCGCATCCATACCTCGACCGCCTCGGTTGCGGTCTTGCCGATTCGCGCGAAATCGACCATCGACATCAATCCGGTCGACATCGAGATGGAATTCTCGCGAAGCGGTGGCGCGGGCGGGCAGAACGTGAACAAGGTTGAAACGGCCGTCAGGCTTGTGCATACGCCGACCGGGATCGACGTGCGCTCCTCGAGCGAGCGGAGCCAGCTCGCGAACCGCGAAAAGGCGATGCAGATCCTCTGTGCAAAGCTCGAACAGCTCCATGAGGAGGAGGAGGCGCGTAAGCATGCGGCAGAACGCAAGGAGCAGATCGGTACCGGCGACCGCTCAGAGAAGATCCGCACCTATAACTACCTTCAAGACCGCATCACCGACCACCGGCTCAAGGAGTCGTGGCATAATCTGCCAAAAATTATGCTGGGGAACATTGATGATATCGTCGATGCGCTCAGCTTGCATACCGGCGGCACATCAGGTAGAGTTGAGGGAAATGACGACCGAGACTGATACGGCAGGAGTGAAACGCCTCTTCGACACAGGGGCGCATTTCGCGCAGGTTAAGGCGCGCCGTCATCCATCGATGAAGCCTTTTGTCGTGGGTACGAAGGGCCGCCAGGAGATTATCGATCTCGTGAAGACGACCGAACAGCTCGACTCCGCGAAGAAGGTTATGGAGACGCTTGCCCGTGAAGGCAAGACCATTCTCTTCATCGGTGGCAAGGTCGAGATTGCGGCGCTTGTGAAGAAGGCGGCGCAAGAGATTGCGGCGCCCTATGTCGCAACGCGCTGGCTCGGCGGGACGATATCGAACTGGACTGAGATCAAGAAGCGCGTTGACCGGCTTGCTGATCTGCATGAGAAGGAGGCGGCAGGCACGCTTGTAAAGCAACACACGAAGCTTGAGCTGGTGAAGATCGAACGAGAAAAGAAGCGTCTTGAAGAACGACTGGACGGTATCACGACACTTGCGAAGCGTCCCGATGCAGTGCTTATTGTCGACACGAAGCATGAGAAGCATGCGGTGAAGGAGGCGCGCGAGGCTGGTATCCCGATTATTTCGATCATGAGTTCGGATTGCAATCTGAAAGAGGTTTCTTATCCGATTGTTGCAAACGATGCGTCACGCGAGACCGTCCGCATGCTCTTGAGCGATCTTACCGAGGCATTCAAGAAAGGGCAGGTTGCGTAGCAGGGGAAGTTATTGGGACGACGAGAACGATTTTTTTCTTGCTCCTTCGGGCCTCGTCAGAACGAGTCAGCCAGTCGACTGCGAAAAACAAATCATTTTCGTCGCGGGCATGATATTATTTTTACATTATGGAAATTACCACGAACATCATTAAAGAATTGCGCGACAAGACCGGCGTCTCGGTCATGCAATGCAAGAAGGCGATTGAAGAAGCGGGCGGCGATCTCAATAAGGCCGAAGTCATCTTGAAGAAGCATTCCGCGGCATCTGCCGAGAAGAAGGCAGGCCGTGATCTTGGCGCCGGCGCAATCGGGAGCTATGTCCATGACGATATTGTCGGCGCAATGGTGCTCCTTGCATGCGAAACTGATTTTGTTGCGAAGAATCCAGAATTTGGCGCACTCGCGCGCGAGGTAGCAATGCAAATTACAGCGACGAACCCGGCTTATGCGACGATGGATGATGTGCCTGAAGACTCGAAGACTGCAGCAAAAGCGGTCTTCGAGAAAGAGGTGGCCGATAAGCCCGCAGACATGCAGGCGAAGATTCTTGAGGGGAAGATGGCAAGCTACTTCCGCGATCAGGTCTTGCTCGATCAGGCGTTCATCAAAGATGAGACAAAGACAATTCGCGACCTCCTCAATGAGGCGACGCAGAAGTTCGGAGAGCGGGTTGAGGTGAGCCGCTTCGCGCGCTTCAGTGCGCGATAAGTCAGTATGGGCTACAGCATCTTCCTTATCATCACCCTCGCGCTTCTTGGCGGGTTTATCGCTCTCACGCGGTATGAGGCGCAGGCGGGCATCCGTTTCTTTTCTCCAGAACGGAACCGTCTTGATGAGGGTGTTGCTCAAGCGCTGTGTATCAGGGATCATGTTGATATCGGCGCGTTTGTGCGAGATGAGATCCGCCGTGCCGCGCACCACTCGTGGCATGCGCTCGTAACGCTCTCCCTTCAGGGGGTGCGAGCGGTGGAGCGGTCATTGACGCGGCTTGTGCGTTCACTGCGCGCCAAGCATACGGAGATTGCTCCCTCGCGCGAGAACGCGCGTGAGTTCGTGAAGACATTGTCAGACTTCAAAGATGGTTTGAAGGCGACGCACCCAGACATTTCAGATATATAGTACGATACTAGCGTAGTGTAGTATTGCCGGGATAGCTCAGTTGGTAGAGCAACGGTTTTGTAAACCGTAGGTCGTCGGTTCAA
>JAHFMM010000021.1 GCA_023264495.1 bacterium
ATTCATACTCATAGGTGGTATTGTACCATTTCCCCGTTCGATTTTCATCTACTTTGAACAGCAGAATTCACCTTGTTGAATCAGATGGCCATCTCGCATGATAGAATTCATCTCATGAATAAAAAACAGATACTGATGGTGCACGGCGGGATGACATTCAAGAATGATGCTGATTATGTGCATTGGCTGAAGACGAGGAAGGTCTCTCTGCAGAAGAGACCGTACATTACATAGGGTAGTCCTATGTAACCGACACTATGCGTTTGAAAGATTGGCTCATAGGTGCTGGATTTGTCGCCCTCTCGGAATGCGCAGGGATAGTCGGTGCAGTATTTACTGCGCCATCGATACCGGGCTGGTATGCAACGCTTGCGCGGCCCAACATCGCTCCGCCGAACTGGATATTTGCGCCGGTATGGACCACGCTTTTTTTGCTGATGGGTATTGCGGCCTTTCTTGTGTGGCGCAGCGGTCGCACAGGGAAGAAAACCGCGTTCGCACTCTTCGCGCTCCAGCTCGCGCTCAATGCGCTCTGGTCTTTTGTGTTCTTCGGTCTGCACAACCCGGGCGTAGCGCTTGTCGAGATCGTCTTTCTCTGGCTCGCTATACTCGCCACAATTGTTGCATTCGCGAGATTTTCTCGTGGAGCGGCGTGGCTCCTCGCTCCATACATCGCGTGGGTGAGTTTCGCTGCATATCTCAACTATCTGCTCTGGATACTGAACTAGGGTCCAATGGTGCCAAGCGGACCGATGATGCGGTACAATACGTATCATGAAAAAAGGACAGATACTGATGGTGCACGGCGGGATGACATTCAAGAATGATGCTGATTATGTGCATTGGCTGAAGACGAGAAAGGTCTCTCTGCAGAAGAGACCGTATTGGGAGGCCGACCTTGAGAAGAAGCTGGAGAAGAGGTTCGATATCATCAGGCCTCGCATGCCGCTCCAAGACAATGCGAAGTATAGGGACTGGAAGCTGGCCTTCGCACGGTACATTCCCTTCCTCAAGAAAGATTCTATCCTGATCGGCTCCTCGCTCGGGGGCATCTTCCTCGCGAAGTATCTGTCAGAACACAAACTGCCTAAGAAGGCCTTGTCGGTGTATCTTGTCTGCGCGCCATTCGATAATTCCCTCTCGACCGAAGATCTGGTCGGCGGCTTCAGGCTAAAGACAGACCTCTCGCTCCTTGAGAAGAATTGCAAGAATCTCCACCTCCTCTTCTCGGGGGACGACGAGATCGTACCCGCTATTCATGCTGAGAAATATTCGCAGCGATTGAAGAATGCGCACATTGTCGTCTACAAAAGCAAGGGCGGGCATTTCACCGTGCCAACATTCCCCGAGATCATCAAGATGATTGGAGCGGATGTTAAGGCAGGATGATATCCGTACAAATTGCAGCTATATTGGTTCGTGTATAATGGCTGAAATGAAATTTATAATACTCAATGGGTGCTCTTGCTCGGGTAAGAGCACGGTTGTAAATCGGATCATTGCCGAACAGGACGATTTCTACAAGCTCTCTTACGATACTCAGAAGTGGCCCTTCTCGAGATACGACCGCAATAAGCATTTCGTCGACGTTAAAACTATCGTGCACTCACTCGCCGAGACGGTGTGTGCGATGCAGAAATATAATGTCATCTGTGATTCCGCATTATATAAAGACGACCGCGAAGAGCTGCTCGCTATTGCAAAGAAACATGGCTACGAGACGATCGAGGTCAATCTTGAGACGGATTATGCCGTACTAGAGAAGCGATTCGACGAGCGTGTCGCGCTCGTCC
The DNA here is from genome assembly GCA_023264495.1 of bacterium. Lineage (GTDB taxonomy): Bacteria > Patescibacteriota > Minisyncoccia > Phycocordibacterales > Phycocordibacteraceae > C7867-001. Next base: position 1,794 of record JAHFMM010000021.1, read on the forward strand.
TCGCCGGCAAATCGAAAGCTACCAACACATCGAAAGAACGGTTCAGAGAACTCTACGAGCTCTATCAGGCAGGAAAGAATCCTCTAGCGACTACTTTGGAAACCAATCTTCTCGACGCGGATGAGACGTATGAAAAAGTAATCGAACTTACTGCACCCAGAAAAGGTGATAGATGAGGGACGCGGTCGGGTCGATGTTGGGACCATAGACGATAGCCGCGCCAAGCGCGCCTGTAATTGTGATGAGTATCAATCCGATAAGGGCCAAGAGAGGAGCTAGCCATGTATCGAGTACGAGATGTGCGAGGTGCTTCTTGAGCGCCCAAATACGCATAAGAAACGCACGCGACCCGACAATCCTATCACCCCACCCCTTCTGGTCGAAGACGCGGACAAACAATGACGCGCCAAGAATGAGATACGCCAAGGTCGTTGCGAGAGCAAAAGTCTCATGGAGACCGATGATATATGCGCGAGGATTAACGTCCTCGATAAGTTCTTCTGCCATACCGCCAGTGACTATTGCAGCACCTGCCGCAAGAACTCCTGTGAAGATAAGGAAATGTGAGACCGGCGCGACCCATGTCTGCCGCTTGAGTGTCGGGATGATTGCGGCAGCGATACTAAGTATCGAATACGCAACGAGCATTCCTATCGGGAAATGGACAAAGAGCGGGTGAATATTCATGTGCGAAGTGTATCACATGCGCACTGTGCATGATGTCATGAAGATTATTTGCTGAAGGCGCGCTAGAATACGGCTATGACGCGCAGTATCGAACATCGCCCAACAAAGATGTGGCATCGCACTTCGCTCCTGCACCATCGGCGCATCTGGCTTATCATGACGAGCATCGCACTCTTCGCTCTCCTGCTTATACTCTTCGGCTACTTTAACAATGTCGCATGGGGAACGCTCGTAACCGCCGTCTTACACACCACCTACCGCCTCATTATTGCTTACCTTATAGCACTCGTCCTAGGCATACTTATCGGCCTGCTTGTCGGCTCAAGTTCTCTCATTGACGCCCTATTCCCCGTTTTCGATATCCTCCAGAACATCCCGTCCTTTGCCCTCATCCCGTTCTTCATTTACTTCTTCGGCTACACCGACCAGATGATCATCCTCTTCGCCGTGAGTTCAATTGTGTGGCCGATTCTCTTTTCCATCCTCTCAGCCATCAAGAGTGCGCATAGCGATCTGAATGACGCTGCGGCCATCTTCGGCGCGCGCGGCCTCAAGCGTATCTTCTTCTATCTCGCCCCGCTCTCTTTCCCCGCGATACTCACCGGCTCGATTGTCGGTATCGCGATCGGGTGGGAGGCGGTCATCGGCGCAGAAATCATCGTGAACGCCGCCGGCTTCGGCTCGTTTATCAGGAACGCGAGTACGACCGGCATCGACCAAGCATCGGTGGCCGGCATGCTCGTCATACTTCTCATCGTCTTCGTCATCAACCGTCTTATCTGGACGCCGCTCCTCCTCGAGAGCAGTCGGCGCTATGCTGAATAAAATACTATGCCGCAAGACAATTCTTCCGTATCATTCGTCCTCTCCCGGGTAAACGCCGATTTCATATCGGGCGGCAAAGCCATTCCGGCTCTGCGGGATATCTCCCTCTCAGTCCCCTCCGGCGCATTCATATCGGTTGTCGGCCCCTCGGGCGCGGGGAAATCGACCTTGCTTCGCATCATTCTCGATCTCATGCCGCACACAAGCGGCACGATCGTCCGCAGCTTCACACAGCCCGCGATGGTCTTCCAGAATTATGCAATCTTCCCTTGGCTCACCGCGCTCGACAACGTCGCTTTCGGTCTTCATATGCAGGGAATACCCCGCAAGGAGCGCGAACGCATAGCGCGCGCGAAGCTGCAGGAGGTCGGTCTCGAGCATCTTGAACGCCACTATCCCGCCGCGCTCTCGGGCGGCCAACGCCAGCGTGTCGGCCTCGCCCGCGCGCTCACGATGTCGCCCGACCTCCTCATCTTGGATGAACCATTCTCGAATCTCGACACCATCACGGCCGAAGCGCTCAAAGCCGATCTGCTCAAAATCTGGCGCTCATACGGCATGACGATCTTCATGGTCAACCATCTCATACCCGATGCTATAGAGCTATCTGATTCTATTCTTATCATGGGTGCGCACCCCGGACATATTACAAAAACACTCCAAATTGATCTTCCTAGGCCGCGGAATCCACATGGAGATCAATTTTTCAAGAAGGTTGATGAGTTGACGAACATTATTCGAGAGATATCTTAAACCTCTATCTGTGAGAAAAAACGCGCACCCATGAAAAGGAATGCTGCTGTTACGACCACAAGAACGCTTATGTCGGTCACGATGCCGAACACCGAGCTCCCGAGTAAGAAATGTCGGAGTGCGTCAACGCCATACGTGAGCGGGTCGAAGCGGGCGACCAAGAGAAGCGCATCGGGCACATTCTGGAGCGGGAAGAGCGCGCCGGAGAGGAAGAAGAGCGGCATCACCAAGAAATTCATAATGAGCTGGAAGCCCTGCATATCCTTAAGCTTCGATGCAACCATGATACCGAGCGCACTGAAGAGGAGCGCAATGAAAAACATGATGCCGAGCGCCGGCGCGATGCCGAACCACGACACCGGACGGAACCCGGCGATAATAGCAATGATGAGGACGAGCACCCCTTGGAGACTCGCGACCGTTGCGCCGCCAAGCGTTCGCCCGACCATAATCGAGAGCCGCGACACCGGCGCGACCATCGTTTCTTTAAGAAATCCAAATTGGCGATCCCAGATGACCTGCATGCCGTTGAAGATGGCCGTGAAGATGATGGACATGCCGATAATGCCCGGCGCGATGAACTCGAGATAATTCCCCTGCCCCGCCTTTGCGAAGACCGGCCCGAGCCCATACCCAAGCGCAACAAGGAAGAGTATCGGCTGGCCCAAGGAGCCGACAATACGGCTCTTAGAGCGGACAAACCGCTTCACTTCTCGCACCCACATGACAGAAATAGTATTCATATTTAACGGCGGCCGCCCGACCACATCCGGTGATGCGAACGCATGCTGTCTGCCGCACTTCCTTCCTCATCGCGAATCGCCGTCCCAGTAAGCTTCAAGAACGCATCCTCGAGATTGGTCGTACCTGTCTCGGCCTGGAGCTCGGCGCTTGTCCCTTGCGTGATGATAGTGCCATGATCGATGATTGCGATATGCTTCGCGACACGATCAGCCTCTTCCATATAATGCGTCGTGAAAAAGACGGTGATGCCCTCTTCCGCGTTCAGGCGCTCGACATAGGTCCACAAGTGATTCCGTGTTTGCGGATCAAGGCCGAGTGTCGGCTCATCGAGGAAAATGATGCGCGGATGGTGGAGAAGGCCGCGCGCGATCTCGAGCCGGCGCTTCATCCCGCCCGAAAAGTCGCGGACGAAATCATTGCGGCGGTCAGCAAGCTCGACCAATGTAAGCAGTTCCTCGACACGGCTCGCGAGGAGCTCCTTCGGCACATCATAGAGTACTCCGTGCAATTGCAGATTCTCGAGCGCGGTGAGATCTTCATCAAGCGATGGATCCTGAAAGACAATACCAAACGAGTGCCGGACGAGATCGGACTCGGTGATCGGGTCATGGCCGTTAATCTTGATCGTGCCGGAGGTCGGACGGAGCAAGGTCGTGAGCATCTTGATTGTCGTCGACTTCCCCGCGCCGTTCGGCCCCAAGAAGGCGAAGATGCCGCCTTCTTCGACCGAGAACGAGACGTCCTTTACCGCCTCAAACTTCCCGAATGTCTTCGTGAGATTCTTAACCTCGATGCTGTTGTTCATGACCTCCTTCGTTTATGAGTGCTGGCGGCGCGGAGGAACTCGGTGAAGAGGGGGTGCGGGTCAAGCGGACGCGCTTTGAGCTCGGGGTGGAACTGCGTCCCGAGCATGAAAGGATGCTTCGCGCGCGGGAGCTCCGCGATCTCCATAAGGACGCCATCGGGCGAGGTGCCAGAGAAGACGAGGCCAGCGTCTTCAAGCTGCTTCACATACGCTCCGTTAATCTCGTAGCGATGCCGGTGCCGTTCTTCGACAAGCTCCTTCTTGTAGGCGGCGCGAGCGAGGGTGCCTTTCTTGAGGTAGGCCGGGTACGCGCCGAGCCGCATCGTACCGCCGTATTTGTTCTGAGAGAGCTTCTCCTTCTGCTCAAGCATGACATCGACCACGGGGTGTGCCGCATGCTTCTTGATCTCGGTCGTGGTGGCGTCTTTGAGCCCGAGGACGTTGCGCGCGTATTCGATCACCATGAGCTGCATGCCGTAGCAGAGTCCAAAGTACGGGATCTTATTTTCGCGCGCGAACTGTATCGCCTTGATCTTGCCCTCGATGCCGCTCTCACCGAAACCGCCCGGCACGAGGATGCCCTGGAATCCGGCGAGGAGTGCCGCAGGGCGCGCGCCCTTCTTCTCAAAATGCTTCGAGTTGACCCAAGTTATCGATGCGCGCCGGCCGAGTTTCGCTGCCGAGAACTTGATCGCCTCGATGACCGAGAGGTACGCATCTGAGAGCACGAAGTCTCCCGTATCGAAATATTTGCCGACAATAGCTATCTTCACTTCTGGCGCTTTTATATCTGCAACGGCGGCCGCAAACTTCTTCCACGCTGCAAGCGAGACAGCCCGCTTCTCGGGCAGCCTGAATGCGCTAAGAATCGCATCGCCGAATCCGTCTTTCTCGAAATTAAGCGGCGCTTCATAGATGCTTGAGATGTCGGGTGCCGCGATGATGCTCTCTTTCTGGACATTGCACCAGATCGCGAGCTTCTCCTTGCGCTTCTCATCGATCGTCTCCTTCGATCGGGCAACGATGAAGTCAGGCTGGACGCCGTAGGAGTTCAGATCGCGCACGGCGGTCTGGGTCGGCTTCGTCTTCATCTCGCCGAGCGTGCCCGGAGTCGGCAGATACGACACTATGGCGAAGAGGACATCCTCGGGATGGTTCATCTTGAGCACGCGGGCCGCCTCGATGAAGAGCGCGTTCTGGAAGTCGCCAATCGTGCCGCCGATCTCGATGACCGAGATCTTGCTGTCGTTATATGAGGCCGCCGCCTCGATGCGGCGCAAGATCTCATCGCGCACATGCGGGATCGCCTCGATGCACTTCCCGCCGTACTCGAGCGCGCGTTCGCGATTGATCACCGACTGATACACCATACCGCTTGTCATGTAGTCTTCGTTGGTGAGATCGCGCCCGAGAAAGCGTTCGTAGTTCCCCATGTCCTGGTCGGTCTCGAGCCCGCTCCGGAGCACGAAGGTCTCGCCATGTTCAGTCGGATTCATGGTTCCCGCATCAACATTCAAGTACGGGTCGATCTTCACGAGATTGACGGTGTATCCTCGCTGCTGCAGCAAGAGCCCGATTGAGCTCGTTACGACACCCTTCCCGACCCCGCTCATCACGCCGCCGAGGACAAACAGATACTTGTGACCTTCTTTTGCCATACTAGACCCTGAGATATTTCCGGATAGCAAATACGGAGGCGATGGCGCCGAGCACGATCCCCGAGAGCATGAGTATCGCGAAGACGAGGAGGAAGTGATCGCCGTAATATGTGGCCAAACTGAACCCGCCGAACCAATCCATCGTTTTCATGCCGACATACCAGGTCGCCGGCCATAAGAGCAAAAGGACGATGCTTGCCGCCGTAATCCCCGTTACGACCCCCGTTACGATAAAGGGACCCTGGATGTAGGCGTTCGAGGCGCCGACAAGACGCATGACGGCGATCTCATCTTTAGCGATGTAGATTGCCAGCCGCACTGTTGCAAACGCAATGAGAACCGAAGCGATCGCGAAGAGTATGACGACCGCGAAGCCGATCTCACGAGTCGCCTGTATCGCGATAGAGAGGCGGCTGATGACATCTTTATTCTGAGCATAGTTGATGCGGTCAACGATCGAGTTCCCGTCTGACGAGAGTGTCGGTGACGCCTCGAGGAACTTCACAATGCTCTCGTATTCTGAAGGGTCTTTTGCGCGGATCTCAATCGAGGCATCAAGCGGGTTGCCGCCGAGCGCATCAAGCGCCTGGAGGGTGAGCTGGTCGGTCGCGTGGCGCTCTCGAAAGGCGGCGAGCGCATCGGTCGCTGACGTATAGGTGACATTCGCCACCTGCGGCAGCTTCTCGACCTGGCTCTGTACCGCGAGGATGTCCGCCTCGGTCGCAGAGGTGACGAAATAGACCGAGACATCGACCTTATCCTTGATGGTGTTCAGGGTGTAAGTAAGGAGCGCAGAAAGGAAGATGAGCGAGCCGATAATCGATAGCGTTACCGTCATGATGAGCACGGTCGCTGCCGAGACCGCTCCGCCGCGCGTGAAGCCCTTCACGCCGCTTACGAAAACTCTTTTTAACGCCATCCAGTCGAGTTTCATATTGTATTTATAGTATATACTGCCCGCCAGCATCATCGCGAACGAGGCGACCGCGATCGATTGTGACCACGCGCTTCCCGATTGCATCGACGACGCCCTTGTTGTGCGTCGTGATGATGATCGTAGTACCGAGCTCGTTGATCTTCTTCAATATCTCGACGACTTCGTAGGTGTTGATCGGGTCGAGATTCCCGGTCGGTTCATCAGCAACGATAAGATCGGGCTGATTGATGATCGCGCGCCCGATCGCAATGCGCTGCTTCTCGCCGCCGGAGAGCTGATCGGGAAAATGAGATGCCTTGTCAGCCAGATTTACAAGTTCGAGAATATACGGCACATCGCTCGCAATCTCTTCATCAGTACGCCCTGCCGCCTCCATCGCGAACGCGATGTTCTCATACGCGGTCTTATTGGGGATGAGACGGAAATCTTGGAAGACCATGCCGATCCGGCGGCGGTAGTGGTGGAGCGCCGAACTCGGCAGATCATTCACATTGATCGATTCGAAGAAGACGGAGCCGTCACTCGGGACCTCTTCGGCAAGGAGGAGCTTGAGGAGGGTCGTCTTGCCTGCGCCCGAGTGGCCGACGATGGAGACGAATTCTTTGGGGGCGACTGAGAGCGTTACCTCCTCAAGAGCGGCTGCATCCCCGTATCGTTTCGTCACCTTGTCGAAATAAATCATGCTTCCTCCTATTGTACCTCACTTGCGGTAGCAGCGTCCAGAAAAGTCTGCGCATCGCTGTGGTTCCTAACGACCTATGAATGGCCAATGCCAGGCTTTGGCCACAATCAAAACGGATCAAAGAGATATGGGTCTTCCTTGGCTATACTCGTGTCTACAAAAGCTCGATACTCTTCCGGACTGTTGAACTGTTCAAGTACAAGCGATGGATCCAATAAAGAGCCGAAGCGGTTCTGTCCGAGATAATCTTGATAGCTCGACCATTCATATCTGTGTTCTCTATCAGCGATACCCGGCAATTCGCGCGGATTGCGATGGATATAGGTTGAGAGATAGAGGAGCTGATCATTGTCTTCGATATGCACAGCTCGATAGGGCCCTTGGAATAGATGCCCGACCGTTTCGTATTTCGTATTGAAATATTTTGCATACGCCGTGAGCACTCGCTGTAGATATCGAACGGTTCCTTGCTCTCCCTTTTCACATATCGCAAGGTGTATATGGTTAGTCATGAATGCAAATGCTTCGAGTGCAACGTATCGCGTCGAAATGACTTTCTCCAACAATTCTGTCCCGATGTCCCAAGTACCGGTTCTACGATATTCCTCAAGGAGTCTGCTTATCTTCGGTACAGATTCTGGTGACTGTAGATGGATGATTAAAAAGAGCAGTCGCGCACGGTCTGCGTCATCTTTAAAGATGTCTTGTTTATTATTCCCGCGAACACAGATGTGGTAGTGCTCATCAGATGCGAATTCAAC
>JAHFMM010000022.1 GCA_023264495.1 bacterium
TACTCGACAGCTTCAAGAGGAGTGAGAGAGTCGGGAGAGACCGAGTCGGGGAGGTGGATGCGGCGGAGACCTTTCTTGAGGAAGAATCCCGACTTCGATTTGTAGAGGACAATCGCTTTACCGGTCTTCGGGTGTTTGCCAATCTCGCGCACGATCTCAGCGCCGCGGGGCGGCTTCTTCGGTTCGTTCAGGAGCGCGAGTGCTTGCTCAAGCGTGACGGTGTACGGGTCGGCAACGGCAGGTTTGAGCGAGCGGAAGTCGCCGTCCGAACCGACATATGGGCCGAAGCGTCCTGTCGAGGCGATGACGGGTTTACCGCTCGTAGGGTGGCTCCCTAGCTCGCGCGGGAGCGAGAGATACTTAAGCGCCTGCTCAAGAGTGACGGTCGCAAGATCGGTACCCGGCGGGATGCTTGCGCGGCGTGCTGGAGGAAGCTTCGGTTTCTTAGGCTTTGTAGCCTTCTTCTTTCTTTTTTTGCTGTCCTTATCCGAATCTTCAAGGTTCGACCTTGAATCCAGATCCTTAAGGTCGAACCTTGTTTCTGGCTCGGGGAGCGGCATCTCGACATACGGGCCGAAGCGGCCGGTTTTGATATAAATAGACGCGCCCGTCACGGGGTCGTGCCCGATCGGCTCATCACTCTTCAATTCAAACCCTTCTTCGGTGCGCGCGCCCGTGCAATCAGGATACTTCTTACAGCTCATGAAGACGCCGCCGCGTCCGAGCTTGAATTCCATCAAGGATCCGCAGAGCGGACAATGGAATTCACTTGGCACATCGCCAAGCGATGTTGCCTTGGGGAGAGAGTCTTTATCCTTTACTGCTTTTGCAAATGGTCCATAGAAGGCCGAGAGCGTCTCGGTGTAGCCGCGCTCGCCGCGCGCAATCTCATCAAGCTCATTCTCCATCTCGGCCGTGAAGGTGTCGCTCACGTACTCGGGGAAATGCTCCTCAAGCCAGCCCGAGACGACCATGCCGGTCGCGGTCGGTTTCAGTGCGCGAGCAAGCTTCTCGACATAGCCGCGATCTTGGATCGTCTTCATGGTTGAAGCATAGGTCGAGGGACGGCCGATACCGCGCTTCTCGAGTTCCTTGATAAGACCCGCTTCGGTGTAGCGATTCGGCGGCTCGGTCTGCTTCTCGGTCGCAGTGAGCGAGTCGAGCGTGAGCGCATCGCCGGCAGCAAGCGAGGGAAGCTCGGTGTCTTCGCCGCGCGCATCAGTGTCGAGCGCGAGCCAGCCGGGGAAGAGGACGCGAGAACCGTTAGCGCTGAAGTGCGGAATTTCGGCATCGGCTTTCGCAACGATGCTTGTGCGCATCACCTTCGCCGAGCTCATCTGCGAGGCGAGGGCGCGGGTGCGGATGAGGGCATAGAGAGACTCCTCATCGCCGGTCGCACCGGCTTGCGCGCGCGCAGGGTCGGTCGGTCGGACAGCCTCGTGCGCTTCTTGAGCGTTCTTGCTTGTCGTCTTGTATTCGCGGGTGGCGAGATACTTTGCACCAAAATCTTTTTCAATGACCTGCGCCATTTTCGCAACCGCCTCCTTCGCGAGGTTGACCGAGTCGGTGCGCATGTAGGTGATGTGTCCGGCTTCATAGAGCTTCTGTGCGGCACGCATGGTGCGCGAAGGCGCGAAGCCGAGCCGAGTCGAAGCCGTTTGCTGCAAGGTCGATGTGGTGAAGGGCGGCTTCGGATTACGCTCTTCTGAACGTTCATTTACTCCCGCAACGCTCCAGGACGCCTTCTCGCCGATCGAGACGATGCGATCGGCTTCTTCGCGTGTTGCCGGCTCTTCGGCGCAGGTCGCAATCAAGGTCGAACCTTGACCTTCAAGGTTCGACCTTGATTGCGAGAAGAGGGCGTTCAGAACGAAGTAGGTGACGGGGGTAAATGCCGTAATCTCGCGTTCGCGCTCTGCGAGAATCCGGAGCGCGGGAGACTGCACGCGGCCGGCCGAGAGGCCGTAGCGCACTTTTTTCCAAATCAAACCAGAAAGGTCGTAGCCGACGATACGGTCGAGCACGCGCCGCGCCTCCTGCGCCTCGCGCAAGTGTTCGTCGATCGCGCGCGGGTGCGCGAGTGCCTCCTCAATCGCATCCTTGGTGATCTCATGGAAGACGACCCTTTGCGGTTTTTTCAAACCAGCGACTTCTTTGATATGCCACGCGATCGCTTCACCTTCGCGGTCGGGGTCGGTCGCGAGATACACTTCGTCCGCTTTAGCGGCGGCCTTCTCGATCTTCTCGATCACTTCGCGCTTGTCGGCCGAGATCACGTAGCGGGGGATGAAGCCGCCCTCAATGTCGACTGCGTCTTTATTGCTTTTCGGCAGGTCGCGGACGTGTCCGACCGAGGCGAGAACGGTGTAGTCCTTGCCGAGATAATTGCCTATAGTCCGCGCTTTTGTCGGAGATTCTACAATCAGTAATCGCTTACTCATTACATCAACTCATAACGCACACACCTATATATGGTCAAGTCCGGCGCCAGGCGCCGAACTCTTCCTTGATGAGTCCGCGGAGCTCGAGCGAGACGAGGGCGGTGAGAATCTCGCCTGTCGATGCAGACTTGTCTGCGGAGATGCTGAGCGAAGTCGAAGCACGTAAAAGTTCATCCCGCGTCTTGGGCTCTTCAAGCGCATTCCACACGGCAAGCTCAACATCCTCAAGATCAGTCGGCGCTTCTGTGGCGGGCGATTCGCGCGGCGCGATGCCGAGCGCTTCGAGGATATGGAGCGGTTCGGTGACAAGCGCAGCGCCGAGGCGGATGAAGAGGTGCGGGCCGAAAGCGTGCGGATCGCCAATACGATGCGGGATGCAGAGCAGGTCGCGATTGTATTCACTCGCGAGCCGCGCGGTGATAAGCGTGCCTGATTTTTGTCCGGCTTCGACAATCATAATCGCATGACTCAGTCCGACCATGAGACGGTTGCGGGAAGGGAATTCATACAGATGCGGTTTATGCATCGGTTCTTGTTCAGAAATGAACGCGCCTCCTGATTCGAGAATATCTTTCACCAATGCAAAGTTCGTACGAGGACTGATTACCAAATCATCGAGTCCTGAACCAGGGATAGCGATAGTATGGAGCCCTGCAGAAAGCGCCGCTCGATGTGCGCATGCATCCATACCGAGCGCGAAACCTGAGACAATCGAGATGGGGTAGCCCGCAAGGCCGCTAATAAGGCTCTCGCACGCTTCTTGCCCGTAACGCGTTATCGCGCGGCTGCCGACGACCGTGAGCAGTTTCGTCCCCGGCGGCGGCAAGGCGCCGCGCACCCACAGCTTCTTCGGCACCTGCGGTATCTCAAGCAATTGCTCCGGCCATTCCTCGCGTGCAAGTTCGCGTACTTCTTGTTCTGTGTGCATACGTTTAGTATAAATCACCGCAGTTCTACCCATCACTTCAACAAGTGCAATACCACTACCAAATCAGTATCGTCGTTGTCACTATCAACAACTTCTAACGGTCGCCAAAAGTTGTTGGTGAGCTGAAAGAGATTGACAATCAAGATTTGTTGTATATAGTTTAATCTGGTAGATTAGTTCTTTTGCCAGAGGGTAGAAGCTGATCTTTGACTCGTAACTTGGAATAGGAGACATCAACATGAAAGCAGAATTGATTATTACAGGATGGGCAGTGCTTGGTACCGTGTTTGTTTGGGCACTCTTCTGTGCACTTATCGTCGTGGGTATCGAATACCGTGATAAGAAGACTTGGCACGGATGGATGGCATCATTCCGTACCAATAACCTGCCGCAGACAACATGTAGCTACTGGTTTGAGATGTTCATTTCGCCGTCGGTGATGATCTTGGTCTGGATGATGTTTTTGATTGTTGTTGCTCTCATGCTCTGTTTAGCGGCCATGAGATTCATTTCTCACTGGATCATCGCCCCAGTCTTTCTGGGACGGTACGTACTAATAAAGTATAGGAAGGGGTATAGTATCTTTTGCGATGAGGATCTCGGAATGAAAGAGAATATCCTGAGATATATAAAGAAAGGATTATTCGCGTATCCGGATGAAGGATATTCCGCCGAAGGTGTAATACCGTACACCAGGATTAAGCCGTTCATCTGGTTGATTATTGGCGGGCTTCTGTATGACTCATACCAGCATATGGATGAAATCGCAAAAGTCGTTATGGTAAACACTAATTCTGCGGCTGCATCAGTATTCACCATGAACGCTGTGGTGCAAGTGCTCGGCTATATTGCAGGGACGATCCTCGTTCTTATGATTGCGGGCTTGATCACGAAACACAGGGCGCGAATCAGTGAAGCATGGAGAACCATGCACGGCAAGATTTGCCGTAAGATTCCCGACAAGAATGAAGTCATAAATTCGGAACAAGTTGGAGTGTAAAGGACCTCCAACTTACCGACTCAAGGGGCTCGCACAGTACGTGCGGCCCTTTCATTTTTTATATCTTGAGTTGATAATCATATACGTTGAACCTGCCCAGGCAACTATCGATGGTGTATACTACGCAGAACATGCTCGATATTAAATTTATCCGGGAGAATGCGGACATCGTGAAGGCGGGCGCACTCAAGAAGAAGATTGCGGTTGATATCGACCGTTTGATTGTGATTGATGATGAGCGCAAGCGCATCCGTCAACAAATTGATGCTAAGAAGGCGGAGCAGAATCGCCGGAGCAACGAGATCCAGCGCGCGATAGGCGAAGAGCGCGCGAAGCTCATCGAGGCGATGCAGCACTTGAAGGCCGGCATGACCGAGGGAGAAGAGGAGCTGAAGAAGGTGATGACAGAATGGCAATCGCTCATGCTCACAGTGCCGAACGTTCCCGATATGTCGGTACCCGATGGCGAGAGCGATGCTGACAATCTCGAGGTTACGAAGTGGGGTACGCCGACCGAGTTCGGCTTCACCCCCAAGGATCATGTCGAGCTCATGACAGCGCTCGACATCGCCGACTTCGAGCGCGGGGCCAAGGTCGCCGGATTCCGCGGCTACTTCCTCAAAGGTGATGGCGTTTTGCTCGCGAATGCCGTATGGCAGTTGGCACTCAAGCATTTCGGAGCAAAGGGGTTGGTGCCGATGAGCGTGCCATCGCTTGTGCGCCGCGAATCATTCCTCGGGACTGGCTTCTTGCCGCAGAGTGAAGAAGATCTCTACAAGACGCAGGACGGCGAATATCTCGCAGGCACCGCCGAAGTCGCAAGCATGGGCTACTACATGGACGAGACGCTCGATCTCGAGAAGCTCCCGATCCTCTTCCTCGGATTCTCACCATGTTTCCGAAGAGAGGCTGGCGCGCACGGCAAGGACGTACGCGGACTCATCCGCGTACACGAGTTCTTCAAGTGGGAGCAAGTTGTTCTCTGTCGAGCTGAGCACGATGAATCAGTACGTATGCACGATTGGCTTAATCGGAATACCGAAGAATTTATCGAACTCTTGAACATTCCATATCATACGGTGGTGAATTGCGGCGGTGATCTCGGACTCGGACAAGTCAAGAAGTATGACATCGAGCTTTGGGTGCCTGCTGAGAAGACGTATCGCGAGATCAGCTCCGCTTCTTACTTTCATGATTTCCAGACGCGCCGATTGAATATCCGGTACCGCGACAGCGAAGGGAACATGCGTTTCGCACACTCGCTCAACTCGACTGCAATACCAACACCACGCATTCTCGTCTCGATTATCGAGAACTATCAGCAAGCTGACGGTACGATAAAAGTGCCGGACGCGCTCATCCCGTATGTGGGGAAGTCCGTCATCGGCCGAGCGGCATAACGGCGAACGTCTCGCCGAGCGGCGTTTGAGGCGCCGCCGCCGCGTCTTGATCATAGGAGGTATTCTCGTGTGCATACTTTTGGGAGCCGCAGTGTATGGGCTCCAGCAAGCATCAGTGCGCATTGAGCGCGTAGCTGTATACGGCGCGCCACAGTCGCTTGCTGATCTGGCGACTGCGAAGATGCAGGGAAGGTATCTTGGCATTATCCCGCGCGATTCCATATTCTTCTTCCCAAGCAGTGCGATCCGCAGTGCGATTCTTACGACATATCCAGACATCGCTGCCATCTCTATATTTAGAAGCGGATTCGCCACGATCTCGCTTCGTGTCGATTATCGCGTTCCTATCGCGCGCTGGTGCGGCGATGCATCAAGGTTCGACCTTACAGCAAGTTCTTCAAGGTCGAACCTTGATGCATCAGGATGCTATGTTTTCGACGCAAATGGTTTTGTGTATGCGACTAGTAGCACGGCGAATCTGATGAATGCTTTCGTTATCTATGGACCAATCGCGAATGCTACTACTCCGATACAATCGACCCTCTCAAACGCCTTTCAGCTCCCTGCGACATTCACCTTCGCACGCGAACTCGCATCATTCGGTTCGGCGGTTACGAAAATTGTCTTCCGTGAAGATGAGGTTGACGAATATCTCGCGAGCGGGACGCGCGTCACGTATCTCGCTGGTGACGAACAGAACGCCTATACCGCTCTTGTGTCAGCCCGCACAAACTTCTCGCTCGCCGACGGTTCGGTCGAGTATCTTGACCTCCGTTTCCCCGGCAAGGTGTATTTGAAAAAGAAAGAGTGATACTGTGCTTCGTATGTCGTTCTGGCAAACACTCCCTAAACCGTTTTTCGCGATGGCGCCGATGAAGGACGTTACGGATCCTGCTTTTCGCGCGCTGATCGCGAAGTACGGCGCGCCGGACGTCTTCTGGACAGAGTTCGTCTCGGCCGATGGCCTCTATCATACTCGCGAGATAGCGAAGATGGCTGACAGCGAGAACCCGCTCATGCGCGACTTGCGCTATGATGCCGCGGTTGAGCGGCCAATCGTCGCTCAGATATTCTCGAGCAAGCCTGAGATGATCGCCTACGCGGCGAAGCTCGTTGCCGCGCAAGGCTTCGATGGCGTCGATCTCAATATGGGTTGCCCTGACCGCTCAGTCGAGAAACAGGGCGCGGGCGCCGCGCTTATCAAGACGCCCGAGATCGCTCGCGCGCTCATTCGCGCTGCCAAGACGAGCGGGCTCCCCGTGTCGGTCAAGACGCGTGTCGGTTACAACAAGGAGACGCTCGACGAGTGGCTGCAGGCGATTCTCGAGGAGCACCCGGCGGCGCTTGCGCTCCACTTGCGCACGCGCAAGGAGATGTCGCTCGTGCCGGCGAAGTGGGAACTTATGCGGAAGGCGGTCGAGATGCGTAATCGTATCAGCCCCGAGACGCTCCTTATCGGCAACGGCGATGTCGAGAGTGTCGAAGAAGGGAAGCGGCTTGCGGCAGAGACAGGTTGCGATGGCGTGATGGTCGGGCGTGGGATGTTCGGCAATCCGTGGGTATTTGCCGGACCTTCAAGGTCGAACCTTGAAGAATCGGGTCAAAGGTTCGACCTTGAAGGTCCGCCCGTGCACAGCATTGAAGAAAAGCTCGACGCGCTCGTCGAGCTCGCGCACTCCTTCGAAGCGATTGTGCCGTCCAAGAATTTTTCAATATTGAAGAAACATATCAAAGCCTTCGTGACGGGGTTCCCGGGGGCTGCTGAGCTCCGCGCGAAATTGATGGATGCCGAGTGTGCTACCGATCTCGAACGCACGGTTCGCGATAATCCGGTATACTAGAAAGATATGGCTCATCAGTCGCTCTACCGGACGCATCGACCAACGACGTTTAACGATGTTGTTGGGCAGGAACAGGTGACGAGACCGCTCGAAGAGTCGGTCAAGAGTAAGACTATCGGGCATGCGTATCTCTTCGCAGGTTCGCGCGGACTCGGGAAGACGAGCGTAGCCCGCATCTTGGCACGCGAGATCGGCTGTACCGAGCGCGACGTGTATGAAGTCGATGCAGCAAGCAATAACAGCGTCGAAGATATTCGCGCGCTCACCGAAGGCGTTTACACGCTCCCGTTCGAGTCGCCCTATAAGGTATACATCCTCGACGAGGTGCATATGCTCTCGAAGGGCGCGTGGAACGCGTTTTTGAAAACGCTCGAGGAGCCGCCTTCTCATGCCGTCTTCATCCTCGCGACTACCGAGCTTGAGAAAGTGCCTGAGACGGTGCAGTCGCGGTGTCAGGTGTTTGAGTTTAAGAAGCCGACACGCGCGATTCTCGCGAGCGTGATCGTAGCGGTTGCGAAGAAGGAGGGAATCACGATTGCGCCCGATGCCGCTGAGCTTATCGCAATACTCGCGAATGGGTCGTATCGCGATGCGCTCTCGATACTCCAGCGCGTGCTCGGCGCGGCTGACAAGAAGTTGCTCTCGCGTGAAGTGGTTGAAGAATTGACCGGCACGCCGCGTCGTGAACAGGTGCATGCGCTTGTGACCGCGCTCGCCGCAGGCTCTCAAGGGGCCGCACTTGCCGCGATTGGGAAGGCCGCTAAGGATGATGTTGACATGACACTCTATCTCGAACTCGTGCTCGCTGCGCTCCGCGCGACACTCCTGATCCGCTATGCGCCAGAGCTTCACGCCTCGCTTGCAGACGAGCTTGGTACTGATGAATTCGTGGCGCTTGAGAAGCTTGCAAAAGAGAAAGGCCTACCTGCCGGTAGGCAGGGCATTACTCACGCGACCATGCTCGCTTTCCTCACCGCGTCCGAACGGATCCGCTACGCGCCGATCCCCGCGCTCCCGCTCGAGCTCGCGGTGCTCGAGCTTTTTGCCGAAGAGAAGTAGGTATGGCGACCAAGCATGTGTATCTCGTTCGGCATGGCGAGACTGCCGACAATCGCCGCTGGGTGCACCAGTCGATCAACATCTCTCTGAATGAAAAAGGTAAGCGCGAGGCGAGCGCTGTAGCTCGTGCGCTCGGCGCGCTCCCCATCGACACACTCCTCTCAAGCGATGCTGAGCGCGCGAGAGAGACTGCGGCGGCGATCGCCGCGGAGCTTCGTCTTAAGTCGCGTACCGAAGAGATCTTCCGCGAGCTCCATCGCGGCGTCCTCCTCGAAGGTGAGCATCATCTGAGCGTGCGATCAGTCAAGGGATCGCTCCTCATGTTTCTGAAAGCAGGGAATGGGTCATGGCATTTCGGCAACGGAGAGAATGTGAGCGAGTTTAGGAATCGTATCGGGCAGATTGAAGAAATCCTTGCCGAGCATTCGGGCGAGCATATCATCGTCGTAACGCATCGGGGCGTCATCAACGCGCTTCGATTCATGGCAAAGCATCGGCTCGATGGCTCGCTCTACCGCTTCGCGTTCGCGGCCGTCCTCGGCCGCGTGAAGAACGGGAGCATCACCGAACTCACCTATGATCCGGCGCGTACTGCCTCGTGGCATATCGAACGAGCCAACGACACCCGCCACTTGCGCGGTCTCTAGCCGTTCTCCATATTTTTGCTACTGTTAGGTTCTGTGCGTCTATTTGGGAGATCGTCTAAAGGTAGGACAGGGGCCTTTGAAGCCCTCAATCTAGGTTCGATTCCTAGTCTCCCAGCC
>JAHFMM010000004.1 GCA_023264495.1 bacterium
TTGAAGAATACTTGGAAGATCTTCTTCTCCCGAGGCACCGCTTAGTTTCAGATATGCCTCATTAGTCTTGAAGTCGTCGATGGTGCCACGAACGAATCCAGAGATCTCGCCACTCACAAGCATATGCGCAATCTTTTCTTCAGGAGCAGAGTCGACTACGACCGTGAATCCGGAAATGTTTTGTATAGCTTCTGGACCAACGAGTATGATATCAGCATATTTCTTAGAACGTTCTAGACTCTCGAGTATCTCCCTATCTGGTTCTTGCATACCGAAAGCGATAGTGGGCTTCCGCATAGATGCAAATTTTTCAACGGCTGTGTCAAAGCGTTTAAAGGTCTCGTTCATAAATAATAGTTACAGGGCGTGTGATTTTAATAATGGGTCTACGTCGAGGGCTGTCTGTTCTATTAATCCGTGTAGAATCCCCAACCTTTCCGTATTGTATGAGAAACTCCCCCACGAGTTCTCATCTGTTCTATCCATATAAGCTCGCTCATTACATTCAAGCTGGATTGCATTGATGCCGTACTGCTCATGATTTGATCCCCAAAACTTCACATTGTGTACGCCCTTCATATAGTGATTCCGTACGAACAATGGCCCCCCGACATCTTTGGAGATTAGATTTCTTTGTTCTTCAGACAGTGCATTATAGTTCTTCTGCAACGCCTGCTCAAACGCGTCAATGATGTCTGCATCGCATCCTTCTCCTTCTCTCGTACCAGTAATAAACATTGGTAGTCCTTCGGGGTTTTCTATGCCGTAGTGATCATAAAACGGTTTTAGATCTCCGGTGACCGGGAATGAGTGCCCGTCGAGGATAAGAACTCTTTGTTTTGTTGCATCAGTACGTCTATCAGAGAGTGTCCCGACTGCACCCATGATGGTATTGTAATAGGGTAAGTAGTAGCGTTCTGCGAGAGACTGTATCTCCTCGGGAGTTGGTTCGAGACCTTCTTTATATATCGGTCCGAAGTCTATCCCCTCTTTCCATAAAATAGTTCCGGGAGCTTCCCCCGACTCCGGTTTCTTATGAATGTCGAATGATGGTTCTCTGTTTGGATCGACTACGAATCGTGTTATGCCGAACTGCGCCCACGGTATCTTCTCACTCTTGAAGATCTCTGGGGTACCGAGGTCGAGAAGCGGGAGAGTACGATCACCTTCTTCTGTAAGTCGATTCTTAAATTCAAGTAGTGCGTTCTCTCCAGCGTGCGGAATACCAATAACTATGTTTGGACAATTTGCTTGTGTAAGTGGTCTAAAACCCTTTGTTACCGCGTCTTCGCCTCGTATCTCGTGTTTTCTCATTTCAAGTCGAGAAGGAAGGCCGACTGCTTCCATAACGTTGTAAACTGGCTGCAGTTGCTCTCGGGATTCTATACGGCGCTGAGTATCAGCGAAAACAAACCTCTGTGGGGGATGTTCCGACATACATTGATTATATCATGCCCCTTCTTGCTGGATCTCCTCGATGACTGCCATAGGGACGATTTCATCGAGTGTGTAGTCACCCTTCTTGTAGGTGATGCGCATGACTACTTCTCCATTTGTCTTCACAAAAGTCGCATCAAACCCCTCGACATATCCGAATCCGTTGTTTCCCGCTACCTTGAGTAGCTGGTCACGCTCCGCGACCCCCTTCAGCTTCTCCACAACCTTCAGCAAGAAACATTCTTGGATGGTGCCGTGCGTTGCGAGAATGCGCTCGAAGTCGTGCTTCTCATTGTCAGGATTCACGCTCTTTTCAAGTACGGATGCGCCTCGAGAGGCGGCGTCATAGTTGCGATGGATGATGTTCGCGACGTTTGCTGCCATGCGCGAATAGGTGCTCGACGCGGTATCGCCGCTCTCTCGCGCGAGCGCGTCGCTCTCATGCACGAGGAACGAGAGCGCTTTGCCTGCAAGATATGCTTCGTTAAAACTGTTCCCATATCGCGTGTCGTTGATGACAAAATCAAGCTTCTCATTTATGCGGACCTTCCCTACCCCGAGATCTTCGGGACTCGTTGCAGCATCTTGGGTCGCGGCAGTAGCAGCCGTCTCGTGAGTGCGGACGCGCGGTGAGCCGACCACGTGCGCATAACGCATGTCGAGCGGATTCTCGAATTTCTCGGCGGCTAGCGCGCGACCCTCAGGCGTGATCTGGACGTCCTTATCATCCTTCTCAGGAGTTTTCTCCTTTATCGAATGTCGAATAAAATGAAGAACGACTTTCGGCATCGTCTCTCCCGCTGTCTTTTGTTTTGGCCATTCCATACAGTATTTATAACTTATATTTATAACTTCCGCACTACGCCACTATTTCAGCATCTGGGTTATCAGTAAGGATTCTTTATCATACGCATCGAGCGACATCCATGTGCTCGCGAACTCCCGTATCAGCTCGAGGATATTCTTCGGATCAAGCGTGACCTGTTCAGGAAGGAGCTCTTGGATACCCGCGACCGACTTCAAGAACGCATTGTAGTTATGAGCGATCTGTTTGCGGTTTATCGTATAGCCCTTGGTAATATGCTCACGCAACGTCCTCGTCGCCCATTGCCGGAATTGAGTCGCTGTCTTTGAGTTGACTCGGTAGCCCACAGACAGAATCATATCCAAGTTATAGTGCTGTATCTCGCGTTCGATCTCCCTCTTCCCTTCCTTTTGAACTATCCGGAATTCCCGGACAGTTGAAGTTTCTGCCAATTCCTTTGTTCGATAAATATTCCTTATGTGTTCACTGATAGTACGCACATCAACACTGAAAGCCAAGGCAATTTGAGCCTGAGTTGCCCAGAGTGTCTCACGCGAGGTGTCACCTCGCAGCTCGATTGCTCCGTTCTTCGCCTGATATACGACCAGAGTATTTTTAATTCGTTTTTTCATCGCTTTATTCTATCCTGCTTTTTCTATAATTCGCACCACCCATCAAGCCGTCATGAGTCGAATCGCAAACGGCATGAAATAGGCCTTTATGTTCTGTGGGCTGATATGAAGCTCCGAGACAGAGTCGCCGACAGCGTGAATAGCCTGTGAGAGCATTTCGATCTCGGCAAGTCTCGGCCGCATGTCGGGAGAAGTCTTAATCTCGTCAAGCATGCGGTCTGCTCGTAGCGTAGCTCCTTGAAGCAAGACCTCATCATTTTTCTCTTTGGCTGCAATAATCCGCGACACCTCGGCACCGAGGTTTGCCATCAGGAACAGAGAGGTTCTTTTAGAGTCGTTCATACGATTTTCGCATCGATAATATCCTTCATTCTACCGCGAATATCCTGCAATTCAGCAATCGATATTTGGTCGGTAACGATTCTAATGTTCATATTTTTCAATTATCCTCACCACGCCATTATCCGCATCGACCTCGACCAGATCGCCGTCGTGCAGGACTTGCGTGGCAATCTTGGTAGCCATCACGCACGGTTTCTTGAGTTCGCGGCTCGTAATAGCAGCATGGGATACTAAACCACCCTCGTCGGTCACGATGGCGGCGCATCGTATCATGGCAGGCATGAAGTCAGGAAGACTCATGGGAGAGACAAGAATGTCGCCCTCATTGCATTTTGAGATGTCGTGTCGCGACTTAACTATCCGTACGATTCCTTGCGCGTGCCCGGGTTGCGCACACACGCCTTTCAAAACGCCATCTGCGGATATCGAAGAAATAGTATCTCGTTTGAGATCAAATCCAAGTCGCGCCCCAAGTTCTTCTGCCGATTCGCCTGCATACAAAGTATCTTGTGCCAAGCAATATTTTTGCGCTCGGGCAGCGAGTACTTCTTCTGAAGGTATGCTGCCGTTCATCACTTCGTCGATAAGAATATAAGAAACAAGAGTGCCGAGATGCGGGTAGGCGTGTGTGAATGAATCGTGCAAGACCCTGTCGATCTCAGGGACGAGCTTCTCTCCATATTTCCTTACGGCAAGCAGCTCGGTGAGTTCATCGCTTTTTTCTCCATGCTCTTCTGCATTCTCGATAAGGAACCATGTGGCTTCAAGAATATTCCAAGCATAGGTTGCATCCTTGATGAATCCAGAGAGTCCCGACAGAGCTAGTGGCGTCTTTGATTCAAATGCGGGTCTTAGTTTGTCATATGAAGCGACAGCTTCTTTCAATATCCATGCAAGGAAAGAAGGATCCTCTACTATTCTCTTCTGCAATTCTTCTTTCACCCAATTGATACCTTCGAAGTCGTACCAGCACGTGGTGCTCGTGCCATCCCAGTCGAAGACGACATAGGGATCAGCGGGTTGTGACTTTGATGTCCATGCTTTGACGGATGTCTTCTCGGCCCTATTCCAGATTTGAAATGTTGCGAGCATGAAGAGACGTTCGAGGTACTTCTCAAGTACCGGTTTCTTTTGCTCGATAATTCGCACCACGCCGTTATCAGCATCGACCTCGACCAGGTCACCGTCTTTCAAGACTTGCGTGGCGATTTTGGTGCCGATGATGCAGGGCTTCTTCATCTCGCGTGCGACGATGGCCGCATGGCAGACGATGCCGCCCTCGTCGGTTACAAAAGCGGCTGAGCGATGCATTGCGTCGATAAAGTCAGGGGTTGTCATTGGTGAGACTATGATGTCGCCCTCCTTCACTTTCTGCGCCTGAGCTCGGTTCTTTACGATCCGAACTGGCCCACGCGCCCTCCCAGCACAGGCGGTCTGACCAGATATCTCAGTCCCATCCCACGCGTTAGTTATCAGATCATTAAATTCGTATTCCGGATGTTTTTCTGCAAAGACCGTCAGAGATACTGTCTCAAGGTCTCTCCCATCGAGAAGAATAGCTCCGGAGAGTCGTGCGCGAAGATCTTCTTCTGGCGGCAAAGTCACAAACTCATGCGGCAAAACGACCTCAGCAATTCTGGAATCGTATCCAGCTGCCACGACACGCTCACGAGCAAAGGCGTCATTCCGCGCAAAGAATTCATCATCTTTGCGAATCTCAATAGCAAGATCCTTTACTTCTTGTGGGGTACGTTCGTCGTTACCGGCGTAGTAGATGAGCGAGATATTTGCATTGCCGAGCTCCACGAGAGCTACATATTCGGCCATCTTCACAGGATCGGAAAACTCTCTACCCTCCCAATAGGGCTGGATATTCTCGAGTACTTCTCGATGTGAGTCGACGATTCGCTGCATGAACCCTATCCCCTTCTTATTTTCTTCGAGCAGTGCGTCGAGGAACCATTCGACCGCTTTTTTGTTTTCCCAGATCTGCACATTATCGCCGGTTGTCGCGTGTATGACGACGGGTCGGTACGGATTCCCCTTCCCGAGGGATAGATAATTATCGCCTGCCATAACGGCTCCATAAATTCCTTGCATCAAGAATGTAGTATCGCGTTCTATCGTCTTTTCAAACTGCACCATCTCCGTATTTCCATTTGTCGATTTCTCTAATATCCGCACGACGCCGTTATCAGCATCGACCTCGACCAAGTCGCCGTCTTTGAGAACCTTCGTGCAATTCCCCGTGCCAACAATGCATGGCTTTTTGAGCTCACGAGCAATGATAGCTGCATGAGAAGTCACACCGCCCTCCTCAGTAACAAAAGCAACTGCTCGTTCCATAGCAGAGATATAGTCGACCATCGTTGTTCGTGCCACAAGCACCGACTTACTTGTGACTTTCCCAAGATCGCTCTTACCATACACGAGTGCGACTTTGCCTATCGCAATACCCTTGAAGGCCGACATGCCTTTAATGGGTCCGTCAGAATCTTCTGTGTGTAGAACCAATTTAGAAACGACCTCCATTTCTTTTTCATCCGTAATTACCCTCGTCTCCTCTGGGCTTCGGTAGTAGACGTAACGAAACACTCGTCGTGCCATTTCATCTTTATTTGGAACAGAAGAACCGTTTAAATAACTCAAGATTTCTTGATTTGTCATGCTAACAACTTCTCTCATACTCCACCTTTCTCCCGTATCTTGTACGAGATTGTCTGCAAGCATTTTGAAGACATTACGAAATGGGGTTTGTATTTTCTTGAAAAGATCTACTCGGTCTGTTCTTAGGAAGACATAGTGATTTATCAATTCTGCGTAGACTCGTGTTGTCGGATTTGTTATCTTCTCAAGCATTTGAGTATACCGTTCAGTATTATGCCGTATCCCCTCGAAGAGGTCTTCTCTTTCTTTATGAGCCGTGTCAGGCGTAAGTTTCTTCAACTCTGATTCGAAGTACTTTTCGTCGTACAAATCTTCAACGTAAGAATACTCTCCATACCATCCAAATTGATCAGCAAGTCCTTGAGATGCTTGCGAAATATCTTGTCCGCTAATAACACAGTCACAAATGGCGATTCTCATTTTTTGATATTCGTGGAGTTGAGTCGGGGAACTAATTGCCTCGCGCATTTCTTCGGCCTCGCTCCCAAACTCGTTATTGAGTCGTTCTATAAAAAGAGGGTCGAGCACTTTCTCAATTGCAAATGGTACCCATACGTAATCAGAAAGTTCTACACACAATCGTTCAAACAAGATAAAAGCATTTTTGATATCCTCTTTTCCCGAACCAACGTGAGCAAAAGTTGTGATAGCCTCTTCGTATTTAGATACCAAGTCCTGATATCTCTTCAGATGCTGTGTGAGTTTCTCTTTAGAATCAACTGCTTCAATGACTTTCTCATATAGGGCGTTCATCATCTCTTCTGAAAGATGAAGTGATCGATTATTGCCTTCGAGAGGGATTGAGACGACTCCTGTCTTCTGGAGTCCATATTCCTGGAGAAACATGTATACCGCCTCGTCTCTCTGCACGGTCTGTGGGCGTGACGCCAAGAACACCGTATCCATAATGAATTCTGGGAGTCCTTCTTGAAAATGGATCTCATTCCCCGTATAGGTCTCCAAAATCCGCACGACGCCGTTATCAGCATCGACCTCGACCAAGTCGCCGTCTTTGAGGACTTGTGTGGCAAACTTGGTACCGATTATACAAGGTTTATTCATCTCGCGCGCGATAATCGCAGCGTGACAAAGTAACCCTCCTCCATCGGTGACAATCGCCCCCGCTTTCTTCATGAGGGGAACAAAATTTGGATCCGTCATTCCGGTCACTAAAATATCTCCCTCGTCGAGCACGGCACTTTCATAGTCAGCGATAACACGACACTTCCCTCGCACAACACCTGGATATCCTATAGTTCCTTTAATACCGTCTTTCGTGCTTACCGAAGAAAACCATTGTTGTTCAATTTGATCGACAACATCCGCATCTAGTATACGTAGGCCTGTGCCGCTCGAGGAGAGATAAATTCCACATTTAGTGCGACGCTTCAAAAGATTTGCCGATGAAGGAAAGTCGTCTTTTTTCTGCGATGCGAGCAATTCCTCGAGAGTAAGAAAAGAAATTTCTTCGAATGCATATCCCTTAAATGTGGCTGAGGCCGATTTGATAATTTCGTTAATCTTCTTATCTGCTGTACCAAAAAAGTTTTCTGAATATTTTCTTGTCTCCTCAAGCGCAGTGAAGGCGGCACTGTCTTTCTGAGGGTCCAGGAAATTTGCTGCTGTTTTTGTAGCAACCTGATATGCGGTATAGGTATCGTAGAGACTTTGTATGTGAGCCGTGTTATCAAGAAGATTCTCGAACGAAAGATCCTGTATCGCCGACGTGATTTCGTCTGCAATGTTCTTAAACGCAACAGTGTTTTTTTGCAGATAGGTATGATCTCGCATCTTTTCTGCAAGATATGTTCCGACCTCCTCGTAGCTGTTGATTGGCAGATACGCAGATGCAACTCCGTCTTTATAGACTACATATACAAAATCTATATTTTTGCCAAAAATCTCTTTGAATTTTTTAAAATACCCCTTTCCGGCAAATGAAAGATGTAGGAGTGAAAACATTCCTTCCCAGTCATTCTGACAGTCAGTGCTCTTTATTTTTTCTATCACTCCATCATCAACATCTTTAGATTTGGGTTCGCTCAAGGTGGTGATCGGGCGGGATTGGACGATATAGAAAGCGCCCTGCGCAAAGGCCCATTCGATGTCGCAGGGGAAGCCGTAGTGGTTCTCAATCTTGAGGATGAGCTCGGAGAGCTCGAGGATCTGTGTTTCAGTGAGAACTTGCGATGATGCCTGTGGCTCTGCAATATCGCGCCACACATTCGCTTGCCCTGAGCCTGTCGAAGGGCCTCTCCCATCGACACGATAGAGCGCCCGAGTCTGGGTTGAAACATTCGTATCAATAATCCTCCTCGGCTCCTTCTCGACAACATATGAGTCGGGAGTGACCGAGCCCGAGACGATCGCTTCGCCAAGGCCATAGCCTGCCTCTATGATGAGCTGATTCCTATCCTCCGTCACCGGGTGGACAGAGAAGGCGATGCCGGAGACTTCTGATTCAACCATCTTCTGCACCACGACTGCCACCGAGATCTTGGTCTGGTGAAGCTCCTTCTCGAAGCGGTAGAAGATGGCGCGGGGCGTGAAGAGCGATGCCCAACAATGCTGTACGTTCTCGAGGAGGGTGTCTTCGGTCGTATTGAGGAAGCTGTCGAGCTGCCCTGCCCAGGCGGCGCTCGCTGAGTCTTCGGCAGTGGCGGAGGAGCGGACGGCGACATACTTCGCATCGAGTTCTGCAAAGAAGGTCTGGATCTCCTGCTTGATATCCTCAGGCATCTTCGCTGCGAGAATGAGCGCCTGGATTTTCTCTGAAGCACCCTCTACGGTATGCATCTCTTCTGGCTTTACGGTGTGGAGAATGCTGTCTATCTCGACATTAAGATCAGTCTCTTCGAGAAAGCGCTCGAAGGCCTCAGAGAGGATGACGAAGCCCGGAGGGACAGGGATGCCTGCCTGGGTCATCTCGCCGAGGGAGGCGCCTTTGCCGCCGGCAATATTTGCATCGTGTCTTGAGAGTTCGTTAAAAGGCTTAATCCAGGCCATGAAAGTAATTGCAGTGTATCACAAATACGCTCATTTTCTAGAGATACGAGAGCGGATTCAGGTACGCGTCGAGTGAGGCAACGGGCATCGAGGCGTTCGCGCAGGCAGTCCCCGAGACGCCCTTGAATTGCCCGAGGGTTTGGATCTGGGTGCCTTCAGTCGCATATACGCCGAAGTGGAGGTGTGGCCCGGTCGCGTAGCCCGTCATGCCCGAGAGTCCGATCACCTGCCCGACTGCGACTGACTGCCCCTTTGAGACATCAATCTCAGAGAGGTGGGCATACATCGTGTTGAGGCCGTTGCCATGCACAATCATGACCCATTTGCCGAATGAGTAGCACTGATGTCCCTTCACATCGTGAGCAAGGTCGGTGTTGCCGGTCGCAAGCACAGTGCCGCCAAGCGCGGCGTGGAGCGGCGTGCCGATTGGTGCGGCGATGTCGATGGCGTTGTGGCCGTGATTGTTATAGATCTGCGGGTTTGCGGTCGCGAATGGCGTAGTGCCAAAGTATTGCGTGATACAGAAAAGATTCCCGAACGTACTTTTCCGATTTGCACAGTCGAACATAAAAGCGGAACTGAAAGGCCAGGTGAGCACGCCGGAACCGACTTTAGGCAGCAGGCCTGGATGCACAATGAGATTCAACTGCGCCTGAAGGCTCGTGAGCTCTGATTCGAATGATTGTTCGGCCGCTTGCTTTTGCGCGATGAGTTTCTGATAATTTGATTCTTGGTTCTTCGTTTGCGAGAGAAGTTGCTGCTGATACGTCTTACTTGCATCGATCGAACGCTTCTGAAGCGAGAGATCCTTTTGAAGCGAGACAAGATCCGCTTTTGCCGCAGCGACGCTGTCGCGATTGGCGGCGAGCTCGGTACGTATCGAACGCAAGGTCTCAATAGTCTTTGTCAGACTGGTATTGAGTTGCATCGCTTGATCGGCGGTTCGCCACGCATCACCGAATGACTGCTTTGAGATGAGAGTCGCGATAAGCGGCGTTTCATCGCCAATGGCGATATCTCGGAGCATCTTCGCGATGACATCTTGGTTCTCGGCGATGGAGGACTCTTTGTTGTTGATAGAAAGAGAAAGACGCTGTATCTCAAGATTTGCTGACGATATCTTGCTCTGCGTTACTCGTATCTGCGATGTAAGCTGTTTCTGCGAGATGGTGAGCGTATCGATGGTTGATTGGAGCGTATTCTTTTTCTCGCCAAGCGCATCGAGCTGTTTCTGAAATGCTGCTATCTCTGCTTTGAGCGCATCTACTTGTTGATTATTCGCATCGATCTTTGATTGGATATCAGATGTTGCATCAGCGTGCGCTAGAAGCGGTGCTACAACAAGACTTGTCGAAAAAATAAGGAGAATGGGGAGAATCCTAAACACTTTCATTATGAGAGTATAGCAATTGCTTTCTGCACGCGCGAAAGAGCCGTTTCTTTGCCCAAGATAGCGATAAGCGTGAACGGATCGGGGGACCGTTCTTGCCCGGAGAGCGCATAACGAAGAGGCCATAAGACTGCTCCGCGACCTCCCTTCCCTACTGCCTCTGCGGCATCGGCAAGCGGCATAAACGTCTCTTTTACCGCCTCGGCGGATACGCCCCCAGAAAGGCTCTGTAAGGGGTCGAGGAGGCTCTCTAGAGCTCCTTTCGTCATACCTCTGCGTTCAGCTGGCTCCTTGACGGTGAGAATAGTCGAGTCAAGGCTCGGCTCACTGAAGATGCACGAGAGCTCGCCGGTGAGCATCTCGCGCACCTCAGCAAAGGTCTGCGCGCGCTCCTTGAGAAGCGGGACGATCTGCCGCAGCCTCTCGGTATCGGGCGCGACGAGATTGCCGCGCTCGATGAAGTCGTCGACCGAGAGTTTGCGCATCCAGTGCTGATTGACTGAGCGGAGCTTCGTCTCGTCGAGAATAGCCCCGCTCTTCTGTACGCGCTCAAGAGAGAATCGCTCGATGAGTTCGGAGAGAGAAAAGAATTCTTCGTCGGTCCCCGGATTCCAGCCGAGGAGTGCGAGATAATTGATAAGCGCTTCAGGGAGATATCCCTCGTCTCGATATTGCTCGAGTGAGGCGGCGTGCTTCCTCTTTGAGAGCTTGGAACGATCGGGAGCCAAGATGAGCGGAATGTGTGCGTACTGCGGCCGAGGGAATCCGAGTGCCTCTTGGATAAGGATCTGACGGGACGTATTGGAGAGATGCTCTTCGGCGCGGATGATGTGCGTCACGCCCGCATCGTTGTCGTCGGCGACGACGGCGAAGTGATACAACGGATCGTGCATCGAACGTGCGATGACGAAATCGCCGAGCTCGGTCGTGTCGAATGATACCTCGCCGCGGATGAGGTCGGTGAAGGTGATGCGCGTACCAGGATTCTTGAGGCGTACGACTTCGACCTCTCGCGAGGGGTCGTCTCGTGAAGGTTCTTTCGAAACATATGCCTTCCCTTCGCTAACAAGAGTGGCTAATAGCTCGCGATGGCGATTGGCATGTTCGGACTGGATGTAGCGCGCATCGGGCAAGAGACCGCACCATTCGAAATCCTTCCAGATGGCATCCACCCACTCGGGTTTATTGCGCTCTTTATCAGTATCTTCAATCCGGACGAAATACGTTCCGCCCTGCTGCTTCGCGAAAAGGTAATTGAAAAGAGCCGTGCGGACCGTACCGATGTGCATCTGACCGGTTGGCGAGGGAGCAATGCGAGTGACGACAGCGGTCATGATTCGTGGGAGAGAGCGATTGAGAGCACAGCATCGGCAAGGACGCGCGCCGCGTCCGGCTCGGTGAATCCTTCTGCCGAAGCGCTCATCTTCTTGCTAAGTGCTTCATCGCCCATAATACGGTGCATCTCGGAAACAAGAAGATGTGGCGTGAGATTTTCTTCTTCAATCACAATGGCGGCGCCGGTACCGGCATACGCATAGGCATTCATACGCTGATCGTGGCTTATGGACTCAGGGATAGGGATCAAGATAGACGGTTTCTTCCAGAAGCTAATCTCAGAAATGCTGTTTGCGCCTGCGCGAGAGACGATGAGATCAGCAACACCAGCGACTCGCTGTATCGACACTTGATCGAGGTAGTTCATCGGATGGTAGCGGCTCGCGTTCGGATTTTTCGTGAGGATGACGCCTCCCATCGCTTCTACCTCTTTGAAATTCGCTTGTCCGGTTTGGTGGATGACATTGGCAAACGAAACAATCTCGGGGAGTGCCGCGAGCACAATATCGTTAATCTTTACTGCCCCTTGCGACCCACCAAAGATGACAATAGTTGGGATACCCGCCTCGAGATTCAAATATTGACGAGCGCCTTCAGTCTCCACACGCATAAGTGCCTTTCGGATCGGAGTACCGGTACGGGCGATTCTGCTCTGTACCTTCTTCGGGAAGTACGGCGCGGCGCTGTCGAAGGAGATAGCGATCTTCGTTGCAAACTTTGCCGCGAGCAGATTCGCACGGCCCGGCTTCGCATCGGACTCATGGATAATGATGGGGATGCGCAACAGATGCGCTGCAATGACGGTCGGTACACTCCCATGACCGCCCTTGCTCACCACGACATCTGGATAGAGACTGAAGAGGATGATGATCGCCTTGAGGATGCCGTAGAATGTTATGAATACATCGGTGATATTCCTGAATGAAGCATATCGGCGTATCTTCCCTGCGGGGATATTGATATATATCAAACCGTTCTCAAAGAGCGCTTTCTCGTCAAAGGCGCTCGGAGCCAAGTAGTACAAGGTTGGTGCGATAAGACGCTTTTCCCGCACAAGGTCTTGAATGCCTTCGGTAATTGCGATAATCGGGTAAAAATGCCCTCCTGTTACTCCTCCGGTAAATGCAATCTTCATACGAGCTCTAGTATACCGCGTTTAGGTGCGGCGGTGTGCGGCAACATTGAGCACTATGCCGCACATGAAAAGGATAGCGACCAGCGCCGTCCCGCCATGAGAAATGAACGGGAGCGGGAGACCCGTGAGCGGGATGATGCTGAGCATAGCCCCAATATTCATGAAGGCTTGAAATATGATGAGAAATGAAAAGCCAAGTGCGACAAGACCGCCAAAGAGGTCGCTCGAATTCCCCGCTATCACGACCCCGCGAGCGGCCAGTGCGACGAAGAGAATAATGAGAATAACTGCACCAATAAAGCCAGTTTCCTCTGCAAAAACAGCAAAGACCGAATCACCATCAGGCTCGGGAAGATAATTGAACTTCTCAACGCTCTGCCCGAAACCTCGCCCGAAGAATCCGCCTGACCCGACTGCAATCAATGCCTGCTGGATTTGATACCCACTTCCAAGAGCATTCGCAGAAGGATCTATAAATGTCTTGACGCGTTCGAGTGTATATGGACGCACCATAACCAGAATCGCGAGTCCGATGATGATTGCAAGTGCGAGGATACCGAAATCTCTCCAAGGTGCTCCGGCGGCAAAGTACATGATCATGCCAGTAATGATGAGAAGAAAAGCAGTCGATGTGTTTGGCTGCGCGAGGAGAATAACAACAGGCACAACAAGAATACCAACAAAGGAGATGAGTCCTTTCCTTATATTGGTGAGTTGACGTGCGCGCGGGGCGAGCCACCAAGCAAGCATGAACACGAAACCAATCTTCAAGAATTCGGCCGGCTGGATAGTTGTGAAGTGGAGATTGATCCACCGTGTCGCTCCGCCGGCATGGAATCCGATGCCAGGAACGAATACGAGAAGGGTGATGATGAGCGTTACGGCATAGATAGGGAGCGCAAAGCGCCGTAAGTATGCGAGGGAGATGCGGCGCGCGGCAATGAAAGCGATGAGACCGATGCCGAGACCGAGACCGGTCTGGAGAAGGATGTCGCGCGATACCGAACTACTCTCGCGCGCGAGGAGCCCGAGTGCGGCTGAAGAGAAGATGGCGATCCCCGCAAGCGCAAGCACCAGCACCAGCATGAGGAATATGCGATCACCGGACAAAGATTTCATACGGGCTTCAAAAGCGCCACGGTCATGCCGAGAATGGCGCAGATGATTGAGATGATCCAGTACCGCATCGTTACTTTATACGAAGGCCACCCGATTGCTTCGAAGTGGTGATGCAGCGGGGCGATGCGGAGGATCTTCTTCCCTCTGAACTTCTTCGAGGCCACCTGTACGATATTGGATGCCACGGTAACGACGAGCGGGAATGCGATGATGGGGAGCGCCGCGAGCCCGTAGCCGTTCCCGGGCGTATCGGTCATAACGGCGATAACCGCGAGAGTCATAGTGAGACCCATCGTACCGGTCTCGGTCATCCAGAATCGTGCGGGCGGTATGTTGTACCAAAGGAAGGCGAGCGTTGCTCCGGTGAGGGTCGCTGAGAAAGCGGCGAGATTGATCTGGTCCTGGAAGTAGGCGATACCAGCATATGCCATGAATGCAGTACTGAAGACACCACCTGCAAGTCCATCAATCCCATCGATGACTCCGCCGGCATAGAGCCCGAGCGTGATGAGAATGAAAAGCGGAATAATGAACGCGCCAAGCGCGAAAGTGCCATCGCCGGGGATACCGATCGAATCGATGCCGAGCTTCGTGTAGAACCACCACCCGATAAAGAGCGAGACGAGCGTGACGAATACGAGCCGTGTGCGCAGGCGGACCCCTTTCTCGCCAGACGGATGAATGTCGAGCAGGTCGTTGATGAATCCCATGCTTGCACCGGCAAGCAAGGTAAAGAGCGGTATCCAGGTCTGGCTTCGGCTCAAGAAGTCGAGTTTCGCGAAAAATGGAATTGGTATGAAGCGCGCGAGAAGCCACATGCCGACCGGTATGATGGTCGCTGTTGCCCAAATGAGGATGCCTCCCATGCGCGGCGTTCGTGTCTCGGTCCCGGCGTGGGTAGTAGCACGGATCTTCTCAAACTCGACAGCCCGTGTGCCGTCGAGTGCTGTCTTCCCGACAGTTTTTTTCCATACTTTATGCTTGTAGAGATAATGCGTGAGAAGCGGTGCGGTAAGAATCCCAAAGGCGAATGCAGCCACTGCGGGGATAAAGACTTTGACGATGTCGGAGGTGCTCATAGTGACGAGACGCCGGCAAAATGAGCAATCGTAGCGGCGACAAGCGCCGTTCCATCGGTAAAGCGGGCGTTCTTTGACGAACCGAGAACGATGATGGAGATCGGGTGCATGATACCGGCGTCAAAGACGAGTGCGAGATTCCCGCCTGCGAGGTCGGTGTACCCTGTCTTCGAAAGAAGAAGACGCGGGATACTGGCAACCATCGGATCCGTATTCTTCACCGTGAGTGCCGCGCCTTGCTCAGAACGAGCGGTCACCTTCGCCTCGGTTGTCGCGCGGGCAATAGCAGGCGCCTGCTCGACGACAGCTCCCGCAAGGCGGGCAAGATCGCTCGCCGAGCCGTATCCGCCAGACATCGTTGCACTCTCATCGAGGCCGCTGCCGTTCAAGGCATACGTTTGCGAGAGATCGAGTGCAGCAGCCGCGCCTGCGAGCAGAGCATGCTCCGATACGTCCTCTTGTGCGGCGACAATCTTCGCGATAGCAGCTGCGCCGTCATTAAGAGATGCCGTAAGTGTAATCCGTGCCAGGTCGGCAAGAGTGAAGGTCTGCCCGGCCTTGAGTGCATGAGGAGCTTCGACCTGAGTTGCTTCTGCAGGGATGGTGATCAGTGTGTTCTGTGAGAGATTGCGTACCGCTGCATATACGGTCAAAAGCTTCGTGAGCGATGCGAGCGGAAGCTGAGCTTCGGGATTCTTAGCATAGAGCGTTTCTCCAGTTGCCAGATCGTAGACGATGGCCGCTTTTGCATCAATCTGCACTTTTGAAAAAGAGTCCGGTACAGTCGGAACCGCCCCTGCTATGTGTTTCGGTGAGATGGGTTTAGTAAACATGCTCGTAATGAGAATTGTCGTAGCGAGAATGCCTGACGCGAGAAGAATTGCAATACCGACTTCACGCATGAAGCGGGTACGTTCGGCAAGATCTTTGAGTTCAGCGGAGTTCATGACTATGCAGAAGTCTCGGTAGCAGAAGCTTCAACGATTGCGTGCGTGGCGCGACTCAATTCCTCAGCACGCGGGAGATCATCAAGAGAAGAGATGCCGAGGTGTGCAAGCGCTTCGGTCGTGAGCGTGTAGCGTTGTCGCCGTTTATCACGAACATCTTCTCTCCCCTCAATGAGTCCGCGCAGAAGCAAGATACGGAGCGATGCCGAGGAATTGACGCCGCGCACCCAATCAATCTCGCTCCTGGTCGCGCCTGTCTGCCCGGCAGACAGACCGCCATGGTACGCAATAACTGCAAGAGTTTCAAGACTCCCTTTCCCCAAATCACGAGAGAGTTCGCTCTCGCGAAGCGTCTTCACGACCGCGGCCGCTTCCGGTGCAGTGCGGAGCTCGAGATCGGTCTCGGTCTCGACAAGCGCTATGCCATGGCTGGCAAGCGACGCTTGCAATGCTGAGGTTGTCGTAGCAAGATCTTTTTCTCGTATATCCAACAGTGCTACGAGACGTTTCTTCTCGACCGGCCCGCCAGAGGCAAAAAGAATTGCTTCAAGCGCGCCTGGCGGGGTTATCATGTCCCTCATTGTAGCCCATTCCCTCCCTTCTCGGCAACGCTCTATTCTGGGGATCCGTCAGATGCTCCTATTCGTACCGAGGAGTAGCTGAAGCTGAGGTATGAGAGATCTGGATGTCGCCATGCCGTTCATGCTGGTCGGCAGCGACCGCGCCCTGCTTCACGAGCTCGAGGAGAGCGAGAAAGGAGACAATGACCTCCACCCTCTCCCTCGTATTGCCCGCTTGTGGTGAGCCTGTCGAACCCACAAACTCTTTGAAAGAGAGCGTGAGCGCGCTCTGTACCCGCTTCGCGAGCCGGTCCATGATTTCTTCGATCGAGACGAGCGGCTTCACGCGTGTCTCGGGGAGATTCTCTACTTCTTCACGCGCGGCAAGGACGCGTGCGAGCGCCTCGGCGAGCGCCTCTTTGCTCAAATCGCCGGAGGGAGAGAAGAATGGTTCCGGAACACGCACGCCAGCAGGAAGAAGCATGGTCTTGCCGAAGATGCGCGCGAGTTCGCGCGAAGCGTCACGGACTTTCTCATACGCCTCGAGACGCCGTTTCAGGTCTTCGACATCAGCGTTCTCTTCTTCAGTCAGATCGAGGTCGGGTATGAGTGATTTTGATTTGATCAGGAGAAGTGTCGCCGCAATTTGTATGAAATTTGCCGTCTCTTCGACAGGGAACATTTCTTGAGCGCGCACGTGCTGGATGAAATCTTCGGTAATTAAGGCGAGTGCCAAGTCGTTGATGAGAAGCTTCCTTGCGGCGATAAGATCGAGCACTACCTCAAACGGACCTTCATACGACGAAGTCTTGATAGAGAATCCCGTGCGCGGCGCTACGATTTCCATTGTTCGATAAAATGAGTAAGGAGTCGAACTGGCGCGCCTGCCGCACCCTTCGCAAGTTCATCACCCGGTGCGGTAGTCATCCTCGGCGCAATGTCGAGATGCGCCCACGGACAATCGAGCTCTTTGGCAAACTGCCAGAGGAACATCCCGCCCTCAATCGTGCCGCCATAGCGCCCTCCAGGGCCGTTTGAGATATTCGCGATATCAGCAAAGGTGCCTTTCACCATATCTTCATATTCATCCCAAAGCGGGAGCCGCCACACATAGTCGCCAGACGCTTCCCCGCTCTCGCTCACGCGAGTCGCGAGAGCATCATCGCGGGTAAGGAGAGCGCTTGCGTGGAGACCAAGCGCAGAGAGTGCTGCACCAGTGAGTGTCGCAACATCGATGACGACAGATGGTTTGAACCGTTTTGCATAGGTAAGCGCATCGGCGAGGATAAGGCGGCCTTCAGCATCAGTGTTTAAAACCTCAATCGTTTTTCCCGAAAGCGATTTTAAGATATCGCCCGGCCGATACGCATTGTTCCCCGGCATATTCTCGACTGAAGGAATGAGCCCGATGACCCGCTTCTTAAGTTTCAATCGAGCGGCAAGCGCCACGGTATGGATAACAGCCGCGGCACCTGACATGTCCATGTGCATCTCATAGATGCCGCTTGATGGCTTCAGGTTGAGTCCACCGCTATCGAAGGTAACGCCTTTTCCGGCGAGCACGATAGGGTCCCCTTTTCCTCCCTTGTAGTCAAGGATGGTGAAAGTCGGCGCTTCGGTCGAACCTTTTGCGACACCAAGCAGGGCGCCCATGCCGATTTTCTGCATCTCTTTCTTCCCGAGTATCATTACTTTGACCGGAAGACCCCTGACCGCGTCCTTTGCCGCGCGCGCAAGGAGTGTCGGCGTCATATCGCCGCCCGGCATGTTGGCGAGCGAGCGACACGCATTCACCGCCCTACCGATCTCTTGTCCCTTCATGACGGCTTTTGCGAGCGAGGCTGACGAGGCCCCGCACAGGAGGATCTCATCAACGGCGGTCCATCCTTCTTTCGGCCTCGTCTTAAATACCGTGAATTCGAAGTTTGCCATCTCAAAGTTCTCGGCAGCGAGCTGGAACAATTCTTCACGAGGATACGGCTTCAGCTTTTTTGCCGTTGCGAGAGACGCAAGATCAAGCGCAATCTTCTTGCGCTTATTTGCTTTGGCGGCATTCACAACAGCTCGGCAGAGCACGATGCATTGGCGCCGATTCAGCTCATCCTGCTTCCCTACGCCGATCTCAAGTGTCTCAATATCTTTCTCGCGAACAAAAGTGCGTGTCCCTTTTGACGTATCGGTAAACTGGATACGCGTGTATCCTTTTGGCGCTTTTGTCAGATCTCCTTTTTGTATCGCGATGTTCATGACTCTTTGGTTATCTGAGCAGTGGCGTGTTCGGTCTCGGCGGCTTCAGCATTGTCTGAGAGAAGGATGTCGATACGGTTCAGGTCGCGCGGGAAGAGTGCGGCCTCTTTTACGTTTGAGAGGTTCAGCATGCGGGCAGTGAGCCGCTCAAGCCCAGTCGAGCAGCCGCCGTGCGGAGGAAGGCCGTATTTGAATGCTTGGAGATAGAACGAGAACTTCTTCGGATCCATACCGCGCGCCTCGATGCGCTGCACCATCTCGTCGTACGTGTGAATGCGCTCGGCACCGCTATTGATCTCAAGCCCGCGAAAGAGGAGATCGAAGCCGCGCGAGTACGGCGCTTCAGAGGGGTCTTCATAGGTATAAAAGGCGCGTGACTTTGTCGGGAACTTAGTGATAAATACGAAGTCTGATCCATGCTTCTCCTTAGCCCATTCGCAGATCTTGCGCTCGTGCTCCGGCTCCATGTCGTCCATAGGAGCAACACCGAGCGTCTCATGCGCCTCTCTGAGCGTCAGCACGGGGAACTTCTCTCCGAGCAGAGGCGTCTCCGTCTTGAGCGTGGCGAACACGTCCACATGCTTCTCGACGACCTCCGTGACGACATCGCGGATAACACCCTCAAGAACCTCCATGACCTCGCGCTCGTCTTTGATGAATCCCATCTCAAAGTCCATCTGCGTGAGCTCGGAGAGGTGGCGCGTGGTCGCGCTCTTCTCAGCGCGGAAGATGCGCGCGATCGTGAAGACGCGTTCAAAGGCGCCGACCAATATCTGTTTGTAGAGTTGCGGCGAGGTCGCGAGATACGCCGTCTTATCATAAAAATAATCGACCTTGAACACGGCGGAACCGCCCTCGGCATCGCCGCCCACAAGCGCCGGCGCTTGGAACTCGGTGAATCCTTGACGAGCAAGCGAGCGGCGATAGGCATCGGCAATGGTTGCCTGCACGGCGAAAATCGCGCGGTCGCGTTCGCTCCGGAGCGTGAGCGGCCGATAGTCGAGGCGGGTATCGAGATTGAGTTCGGTATCCTTCTCAAACGGCAATTCCTGCGCGCGTACGAGCACGGTGATAGTAGTCGCTTCAAGTTCGACACGGCCGTTGACACCCTCGATTCGCATCTTCTCAGGACGTTCGTTCACGACGCCTTCGATCGTGATGATCCACTCACTGCGAAGCTCTTGGGCGGTAGCGAGCGCTTCAGTATGGTTCGGAAGACAGACGACTTGCACGTTCCC
Source organism: bacterium (assembly GCA_023264495.1). Classification (GTDB taxonomy): domain Bacteria; phylum Patescibacteriota; class Minisyncoccia; order Phycocordibacterales; family Phycocordibacteraceae; genus C7867-001. The sequence continues at coordinate 19,940 of JAHFMM010000004.1, forward strand.
CGATCGATCGCGGATATCGAGGAAGATAAGCTTTCCATGATCGCGGCGGACATCGACCGAACCCGAAATCGAGACCGTCTTGCCGATATATTGCTCAAGCTCCCCAATAAGAATGCGTTGCATAATATCTATAAAATAGCACATCCCGCGGTTTTTTGCGGGATGTTGTAGCGAATCCTCCTTCAGATTCGCGGTAAAGAACGGTGCAGGAAATATCGGAAATTATTGCCCAAGACGCCTTGCAGGACGTCATCAGAAAAGCCAGCATGGTTTTGCAATGCCTTCTTCTGTGCATCGATAATCGACATATCCAGGAATTGGCAATCGCTCCCGATACCAACACGTTTCGATCCCATCATTTGAGTAGCGTATTGCACATGATAGACGAACTCTCGGGGGTAATAACTTCCCTTTGCGGCGATGATAAAGGTAATCGCGGGAATGCCGCAATACCCGTCAAGATCGGCGACTGCGCTGAGGACGGCATTCGAAACATTCCGCGGACTCATATACACAGAATGACATCCTGAATGCGACAACATCACCTTCACCGGTAGATCTTCCCGGTGGATCAGGCGCATCGCATTCATTGCCGTCTGTTCGTTGGCATGCGACAAATCGAGGATGATGCCGAGCTCGGCAAATTGCCGGATCAGCCACTCGCCGCGCTGTTTCAAGCCGCCGTGAGTCGCATAGCCCGACCCGTACTCGTTCTCAGATTGGTATGCGATTGCTCCGATGCGCAAGCTGTCATCGCGAAGTGCTCGTAGCACATCGCTCGTCATCTTGCACGGCATGTGCTGCAGGCCGAGGATGACCTTGATACCGGCGAAACATTCCTCCACATCGCTTTTCCGGCGGGCGAAGCTCACGAGCGGATTTCGCAGGATCTGCTCGGCGAATATCTGGTGTACCTTGAGCGCCTCTTCAGCATTCTCGATCATCGGCGGTACGCTGGTTATGAGCGCCAGATCTATCGCTGGCTGTGTCGGCAGGACAGGTTGCTTCCATGGCAGTCCGAAGAATGCTTGGGAATCAGCACGGAATACCGTGCGTTTGTTTTCAGTTTTCAATCGAGCCTCCTTTTCGTTGGCGGTTTATCTGCATTCCCCTTGCGAGTCCTCATCAGACCCGCGGCAAAGAACGCTCAAGAAAGTGCCGGAAACTCCGGCCGAGGATATCGTTGGCGACACTCGAGTTGAGTGTCGTGCGCAATTCACGTTCGAGAAGCTCGAATAAAGCCGACCCTCGGTGGATGGCCTCAACTGAACGATCGGGGAAATATGCCCCGAGCGCCTCGTCGTTGCCGACCAATTCGAGCATGCGTTCGAAGTTCTTCTTGGCCGCAGTGAGCGTCATATTCACATGCGGACAATCGCTTCCGATGCCGACCTTTCCCGGCCCCATCTCGTGCACGGCGTGTTCAACGTGCCGCATGAACTTGAGTAGTGAGGCACAGCACGATCCCGCATCGTGCAAGAGGAACGTGATGAGCGGGATACCGATGTATCCATCAAGCGCGGAGAGGCGCAAGAGCACCTCGTTCGATATGTTGCGTTTATGCTTGTACACCGCACTGCATCCCGAGTGTGATGCCATCACGCCGCACTCGAGCCCTTCACTCCAGATGAGCTCGAATGCGTCCATGGCCGTCTCCTCATTTGCATAAGAGATATCGAGCGTGATGCCGAGCTTGTCATACTGCCGGATGAGCCACTTGCCGCGTTCTGTGAGACCGCCCTCGGCCGCGTATCCTGAGCCGTAGGCAGTCGCTCCTTTGTAGGCGATAGCACCGAAGCGAAGGCCGTCGTTGTAGAGGGCGCGAAGCTGGCCTTCAGTCATCTTGTTTGGCACATGCTGCAGGCCGAGCACGACGCCGATATCCGAGCTGAGCGGGTTCGCAAGATCGTCCTTGCGACGGACAATACATACTCCATTGTTGCGAGTAACCTGACCGACGAACGCTTGGTGCGCATGAATGACTTCAATGGGGTCATTCACAAATGGCGGCACGCTTGTGAGGAGCGCAAGATTGAGTTGCGGCCCCTCGCCGGGGATGAAGATCGGCGGCTTGCCCTGAGGGGCGAAAAACGCCTGCGAGTCTGCGAAATATGTTTTCAAGATTGCCTCCCATTTTGGTTGACGATTACAAATCCCTTGCGGGTCCGCTTGCTAGTATAACATATAATTGGGTGATGGGTCAAACTACCCCGACCGCATGGCGGACGCGCTCCATCTTGGCCTCGCTTAGTGTGCGCGCCTCCTGCTTCCCTCTCGCGAGAACATCGTCAACGATGCTGAAATCATTTTTGAGCTCGTCATACTTCGCGCGAATCGATGCGAAATAGCTATCAAGATCTTCAATCAGAAGTTCTTTGAGCATTTTGTAATTGCCTGCATGCTCGGCGTAGATCGTCTCGAGTTCTTCTTTACTCCGAACGAGCGCATGGATGGCGTAGACGTTCTTTGGTGGTGGACATCCGATGTCCACGGCTGCCGTGGACATCGGATGTCCACCAGAGTCGGTAACGACGCTCATCACTCGTTTCGCGAGCTCATCACGAGAAGCAAAGAGCGGGATGACATTCCCGTAGCTCTTGCTCATCTTCTGTCCATCGATACCGGGGACAGTCGCGACCTCGGGCATGATATAGGGCTCAGGGAGCGAGAATATATCTTCTTTAAAGATGCGGTTGAACTTCTCTGCGATGTCGCGGGCGATCTCAATATGTTGCTTCTGATCCTGCCCGACTGGCACGATCGCCGCATCATAGAGGAGGATGTCAGCGGCCATGAGCATCGGATAGTTGAAAGTGCCGACATTGATTTCTTTGTTCTTCGCCTCAGCATCTTTGAAGGCGTGCGCACGCATGAGATACGGCATCGTCGTAATAGTGTCGAAGATCCAACAGAGTTCGGTATGCGCGGGCACATCTGACTGCTTGAAGAAAGTTACTTCTGCCGGGTCGAGACCAATGGCGAGATAGGCCATCACGATCTCGCGCGTGCGGCGGCGCATCTCGTCGGCATCCTGCATCGAGTTCAGTGCGTGGTAATCGGCGACGAAGATGAATGGGCGGTACTTCCCTTCGCGGGCGAGTTCCACGAATTGGCGCATCGCGCCGAAATAGTTGCCGATATGGAGGTCTCCGGTCGGTTTGATCGCGGAGACGAGGACGGGTTTCTGAGTCATGCTCTTAGCATAGCAAATCATTCCTTCTTCTCGAAGTGCTGATAATCAGTGTTAGGTGACCAGTGTCCGCCTCATCTGCTACGACCTTATGCTCGAGCGAGCCACTTCGGCTCTTGGCGGACAAGGAGCTTCGCATCGGCAGGATGTGCAAGAAGCGCCTTGACGACATGTTCAGTGCGAACCGATTGCGACCCCTTCACTAACACGACATCCCCAGAGCGCACCATAGCAGCCAGTTCGCGAGCGGCATCCTGAGCAGTATCAAAGACCATCACCTCTGCGGTACCGGGTGCGGCAGCGAAAGCTCGAGCGCGAACGCCGATAGCAACAACAAGATCGGCTGCATCGCGCGCGAGAGCGCCGATGCGCTCATGCTCGACAACCGAATACCTGCCGAGTTCAAGCATGTCGCCGAGAACGGCAATGCGCCGCGCCGCCTGCGGGAACGCCTTCAAGGTCTTAAGCGCGCACTCAACCGCGACAGGCGATGCATTGTATGAATCATCGATGATGATCGAGTCGTTCTTCCCTCTCAGAAGCCGCCCGCGGCCCGGTGGCGGTTCATACTCATCATGGAGCGCCTCCAGCGCTTCCGAGAGCGATATGCCGAATGCCCGCCCTGCAGCGATCGCGGCGGCGGCCGGAGCGATCTGTATCTCGCCGACTGAGCCCTGGATCACTATCTTTCCTCGTGCCTCTGCGATCGAGACGTCAGCTTGCATCCCGATCACCTTCCCTTCTGCCAGGGCGTGCGTGATATGGCTCACACGCACCTGCGCAGACGCATTCGTGCCATATGCTATGACCTGCGCCGGAGTGCGCGCCGCATTCGCGAGCGCGCAGGGGTTGTCGGCAGAGACGATAAGCGGCGCGGCGGCGGGAAGCGCATGAGCCGGCGAGAACTCCTCCTCCCACACCGCCTCAGGCGAGGTATACGCCTCCACATGCACCGGGACTTCGGGAAGACAGGTTACCACGACCGCATCCGGCTTTGCGATGCGCATGATGCGCGCGATGTCTCCAGGACGATCGGCGCCGACCTCAAGCACCAGCATGTTCGGATACTGATTCGGCAAGATAAGGAGAGCGAGCGCTTTCTTCAAGAGCACGCCCCAAGCAAGCGCATCATCCCACGGATTACTCACGTCAAAGATGGTAAAAGGGACGCCGAATTCGCTATTGAAACTCTTCTCGCTCTTGCGGACAAAATAGCGCGAGGCGAGCACCACCGCGACCGCATCTTTCGTAGACGTCTTCCCGACCGACCCTGTTATCATCACGACATGCGGATGATATCGCCGCACGACTGCTCGTGCAAAGATCCCGAGAAAGAACGTAACGATGTGTTTCAGATATTTTTTCATACGCTCAGCACGGTCGTCTGCGCAGGCACGCCGCGATCAGGCGGTATCTGGTAATAATCGATTAAGAAGTGCGTGAGGTCAAGGAACGTGTTCCCCAGCGTGTCGGACGCATAGGTCACATGCTTCGGATCGTTGGTGTAGAGCAGGATGATGAAGCGTGGATTATATGCGGGGAAGAATCCTACGAATGAGTGAAAGAATCGATCGGTATAGTAGCCACCATGCCCGTCGGTGAGCTGAGCCGTGCCCGTCTTTGCGGCAACCGACATGGTTGGGATGATCGCCTTCCCATTCTGAAGTTTCTCATCGACCACGCCCACCATCATCTGCGTTGTCTGCCGTGCGGCAGCTGTTGAGAAGACCGGCGTGGTCGAACTCCAGTCAAAGGCCCGCTCGATGCCTGAATCGAGCCTGACAGCGCTTACGAGGTGTGGCTCGACCATGACGCCGCCGTTGGCGATAGCTCCCTCGGCGCGGATCATCTGCAGCGGCGTCACAGCGATCCCTTGCCCGTATGATGCCGTATCATAGCCAACCTGTTGCGGCTTCGAGAGATTGCTCATGAGCGATCGCCCTTCGAGCGGCAGGTCGATGCCGGTCTTCTGACCGAAGAGTTCCGTGAAATATTCGCGGAACTTCTCTTGGCCCAGCTGCGTAGCGACCCATGAGGCGCCGACATTGAGCGACTGGAGGATGATCTGCTTCATAGGGATGACGCCGCGCGCCTTAAGATCCCAATTGCAGATCTTTGCAGTCGAGACCGTGATGCATCCCGTGTCAGTATAGGTTGTGTCCGGAGTGATCACGCCCGCATCAAGCCCTGAGGTCATGGTAAGCGGCTTCATGATCGAGCCGAATTCATGCACATGTTCTACGAGCGGATTACTGAGCAGCGCAGGATTGATGTCTTGCAGGCTGTTGACGTCGTAGGTTGGATAATTCGCGAGCGCAAAGATCGCGCCGGTCGCCGGATCCATGATGATGCCGCCTGATTCCGTGCTCGAGTATTGCTGATTCACCTTTGCAAGATCATTCGCGAGTCGCGTCTCCACTTCTGGCTCGATAGTGGTAACGATGTCTCCCTCTCGAGCGTCATTCACATGTACCAGCAGATTGCCGATGTTTGAGAATAGCTCGGCAAAGAAATTCCGATAGAGCGAGTCGCCCGAGCGCGTCAGCACATCATCATACTGCGCCTCGAGACCTGTCTGCCCGACCAGAGTGTCACCCGACCCGTAAGAGACGATCCCGATTGATTGTGCAGCGAGATTATTCCCCGGATAGTAGCGCCAGCGCTCCCGCAGCACCTGGACACCAGGGAGGCCGAGCGCCGCGAGCGCTTGCCCGATTGCTTCCGGCAGATGGTGTGCGACTTCGACATAGACCTGGCTCTTCTTCGCTGCGGCGGCGAAGAATGCTTCTCGCGACACGGTTGTCGATGCGACAGCGGCAAGAGCGTCGTAGGCACCTTGCGGGTCGGTAAGCAATTGCGGATTAATCGCGACTAAGAAGCCGGTCGCGAGTGTTGCGGCCGAGATGAGATTCCCGTTCTTATCGGTAAAGTAGATCGCGCCTCGGTCAAAGAGCCCGGTCGATCCAGAAGCAAATTGCCTATCGGCCTTCAGCGCGTATTCATCGCCATGCACAATCTGCACGAAATAAAGCCGCACAAGAATGAGGAGTGCGAGCGCAATAACGCACGCGAGGATAACACGAATGCGAAAACGGAATTGTGAACGCATACGGTCTCTTATCGCAAGGCGGTTCCGCTCGTTGTCGGGACAAATATCCTCGTTGTCGGCTTTGCGTACCCGAGCATGCGATAGTCGGATGTTTGGATGCGGGCAATTTGTGCAAGATACGTCGATTCGAGAACGGCGACCGCCGCCTCATCATTCTTCACTGACTGCGCGTACTCCATCGTCAGCACCGCATAACTCATCACGACCGCGATGAGTCCGATATACACGACGGCGAGCAGCGTCACGGCGCCGAAACTGAGCGAGAGGACAGAAAGATGTTGATTGAAGAGACGCATACTATGTGGAATATACGAAGCCGTCAGACGGTACTGCTTCTGCCAGAGGTGTCGAGGCGGCACGTTCGAATACCCGCAGTTTCGCGCTCCGCGCCCGGCGATTCGCAAGTATCTCGGCGCGGGAAGGAATCAGGGGCTTCTTCGAAACAGTCCCGCCGCCATTCTCGGCGGCTTCGCGCAACGCATGCTTCACTGCTCTATCTTCGATGCTGTGGAATGAGATGATCGCTATGCGACCGCCCGGTGCGAGCGCCTGAAGCGCGGCGGCGAGCCCCTCGCGCAAACTCCCCAACTCATCGTTCGCCGCAATGCGAAGCGCCTGAAATGTCTTTGTTGCCGGATGATTCTTCTGCCCGTGATACCAGCTCGGCGTACCGGCCTTAATTGCCGCCACCAGAGCATCGGTTGTGAGAATGCGTTCATGCGCGCGCGCCGCGACAATAGCCCGAGCGATCCCGCGGGCGAAACGCTCTTCACCATACGTATGAATGATGCCGGCAAGCTCTTCTTCGCTGGCACTGTTCACGATATCGGCGGCAGTCTCTCCGCTCTCGCCATACGTCATCAAGAGCGGTTCGCTCCCCTGGAAGGAGAATCCGCGCGGTGCGGCGATCTGATACCCGCTCCACCCAAGATCAAAAAGGATCGCATCAATCTGTCCTATGCCGAGACGTTCGAGGATGCGGGTGAGATTACGGAAATTGTCATTCACAATATGCGCTGTCGGCCGTTCATGACGGCGATCGAGCGCATACACCGTTCGGGCGCGTTCGACTGCTTCTGCGTCAGCATCAATTCCGACAATAACGCCTCCTGTTCCGAGCATCGCAAGCATCTTGCTAAAATGCCCGGCACCGCCAAGCGTAGCATCGACAACGATGTCGTTCGGCGTGAGAGCGAGCGCTTCAAGCGCTTCGCTCACGAGGACGCTGTCGTGATGCGCTTCCACTTGTGGTGAGCTAGATCGAATCATATCAGGCATCAACCTTCTCCGCGAAAAGATTGGCATCGCGTTCTATCTCGGCGGTATACGCCTTCCATGCCTCCTCCTCCCAGATCTCGACACGATCGGCAACGCCGGCAATGATGGCTTTTTCTTTTAGTGAAGCAAATGATTTCAAATGTTCAGGGATGAGAACGCGGCCAGAACCATCTACATCGACCTCGGACGACCCTGCCAAGAAGAGGCGCGCCAGTCCGCGCCGCGCCGCGCTCCCGTTCACTTCGGCAGCATAGAGCTCTGCTTCCTTCTCCCACGCCTTGCGAGAATAGAGATACAAACAATGATCAAGGCCGCGTGTCATCACGACAACACGGCCAAGACCCTTCCGGAATTTCGACGGAATCGAGATCCTATTCTTTGTATCAATAGTATGTAGGTATTCTCCGAGGAACATAGCGAGGCACGGTTATCTCTTGCGGGACAGGCAACCACTCCTGTATCCCACTTCAGCAACCATTCTTGGATTATATCCCACTCTCCCCCACTACCCTATTACCGTTATCCACAACAGCTCTCTCTTCCCCTTATTCCGAGGTGATTTGACTTATTGATACAGATATAGCATTATATGCTCTGGTGCGGATGCAGCTTGTCCGCGTGTACGAAAAACTCTTAGGGAGAAACAGATGAAAAGAACTATCTTTATGATCGTCTTGGGCGCAGTGTCCTTTATCGGACTTGCGATTGTCGATGTTGTTATATTATCGAACCTCAATAAGCAGAAAGTGCTTAGGGACCAGGTCGTAGCACTGGCTACTTGCGCGGCGGCAAATAATTGCCGGGTGCCGCGCAAGATGACAACCATTGCTGGTGAAAATCTCTGGTCCATCGGGATCATTACCCCCGATGGGGACGAAATTCGGTACTTTTTCGGAACCGATAAGGTGTTTCGTGTCATGATGACACCTATGGACACGAAACTGCCGATTCTCATCGAGGACACAGGGTACACCGGTGTCGTAAAGAGGGTCATCGAGACAAATCGTGAGGGGAAGATTATCGAGACAACAGCTCCAAACGAGAAAGGGTTCGGAGAACGCCTCACAAAGGCACAGCACCTGTACTCTCTCGCTATGGGCATAGCGCAGAAAGCGGTCATTCCACAAAATAAGTCGAGTACTCAAAATATGCTCATGTGATCATCTATTGATCATCTTGTATTTTACAAGAAGTATCGAAGTCTGACTTCGATACTTCTGATAACGTCCGGCAGCAATGCCGGCGTCTTTTTTTATATACGCTCTATCGCGGGCGGAGGAGAGGGAAGGTTTGCCCCTCGCGGATAGAGATGCCTTCAAGGAAACTAAATAGTCGTTCTGAGACGCCGAAGCCGAAAGTCGGCGGCATGCCGTATTCGAGCGCCTCGACATAGGCGGCGTCATTCATCTGCGCCTCGTCATCGCCCGCATCGCGGAGCGCTTGCTGGTGCTTGAAGCGTTCGGCCTGATCGATCGGGTCATTAAGCTCGCTAAAGCCCTTCCCGACCTCTGAACCAGCGATGATGACTTGGAAGCGCTCGACAACACGCGGATCCTTCGCACTGCGTTTCGCAAGCGGTTCGAGGTAAGCGGGAACGCCGATGAGGAAGCCGGGGCCGGCAAGCGTCTTCCTGATCTGCTTCCAGAGCGTGTCGACGCCGCGTTCGAGATTGAATCCTTCGGTCTCAAAGACAATCGAGCGGCTCTCGAGCACTCCCCGCACCGCATCGGCAGTAGTATCGAGCGGATCAATGCCAAACTCTTTCTTGATGAGCGCGCCGTAGTCGTAACGCTCCCACTCCCTCCCCAGGTCGACTTTGTGATCGCGTATCGTGAATTCGCGCGTGCCATACACCTCGTCAGCAATCTTCCGATACAGGTCGGTAATCATCGTCATGCCGTCTTCATAATCGCGGAAGGCTTCATAGAACTCGACTTGGGTGTAGTCTTGGAGATGCTCGAATGACATGCCCTCATTGCGGAATATGCGTCCTATCTCAAAGACTTTCGGCAACCCTGCCACCATAAGCCGCTTCTGCCAGAGCTCGCCTGCAGAGATGCGCAGATATACATCGATATCGAGCGCATTATGATGCGTTACAAAAGGGCGCGCATCGGCGCCGCCGGTTGTCGTCTCAAAGACGGGCGTCTCGACCTCGACATACTCGCGATCGAGCAGATATTGCCGGATAGTATTCCAAAATAATGATTTACGGCGGATCCGATCAGCGAGATCCTTTGAGAGAAGGATATCGAGATACCGCTTGCGGTAGCGCTCCTCTTCATCCTTGATGCCGAACCACTCATCCGGTATCGGCATGAGCGACTTCGTGAGCATGCGCCACGAAGCGACCAGGAGCGAGGGCATACCCCGCTTCGTTATGAAGGCGGTACCCGAGCACTCGATGATATCGCCCACATCAACCACCTCGACAAACGAGTTATACCGCTCCTCGCCCATGCCGTCTTTCTGCAGGTAATCCTGCACGCGGTCGGTACCATCGAAGATGTCGACGAAGAGCGAGCCGCCATGTTCGCGCAGAGACATCGCGCGCCCGGCAAGCGTCACGACCTCATGATTCGCCTCAAGAGTCGCGTGGCTCTCGAGGAAGAGCTTATTGGTGTGCGTACGCGCCGTGCGTACCGGGAACGGATCAAGCCCGAGCTCCCGCAACCGCGCAAGCTTAGCAAGGCGTTCCTTCCGAATATCTTCGAGTGCCATTAGTAGCTACTATACCAGAAACCCGCCGTGCTGCGCACGGCGGGTTTCCTTTGGCTTATAGCTAAGCGACTTTATCGATCGTGTAGGTCTGCTTGCCAGCGGGAGTCTCGAAGGTAAAGACATCGCCCTTCTTCTTCCCTATGAGTGCCGCACCAAGCGGTGAGACATGCGAGAGTTTCTTCACGCGCATATCAGCCTCCTCGCTCCCCACGATCGTGTATTCGTGCACCTCGCTACTTCCCTCCTTCTTGATCGATACCTTTGAGCCGAAACCGATTTCACTCTTCTTCTTGCTGTCGGTAAACACCTTCGTGTGTCGCACGAATTCTTCAAGCTTCTTGATACGTTCTTCGGTCGCTGACTGGAGATCGCGCGCCTCCTGATATTCTGCATTCTCTGAGAGATCGCCGAGCGAACGGGCGTATTCTAGATTCTTCGCGATCTCGGTCCGCCGCACCGTCTTCAGATGCTCGAGCTCTTTTACCATTTCATCGAACTTCTCCTGCGAGACGATATCTTCCTGAGGTGCATTGAGCGTGGTCATAATGCCCGCATTGTACGTGCTCCACCTCAACTTGCAAGTACTCTCTGGAACCTACAAGTCGCCGACATATGGGGAGGTGTCGGCGTAGAGAGCGTCAAAAAGGTCGCGCATCACGTTCACCGCCTGTTCGCCGGTGCCTGAAGGGCCGCGCTCGAGGACAACGGCAAAAGCGTATTTGGGATGATCGTAGGGGAAGAATCCCTCGACCCACGAATTGTCATATTGATTCCGCACGCCTGTCTGCGCGGTACCAGTCTTTGCCGCGACACGTACGTACGGGAGATTAATCGCACCTGCAAGCGCATCGGTGACACCCATCCGCATCCCCGCACGCACGGTCGCGAGGGCCGCAGAAGCAACCGGCACGTTCGTATAGAGCGGCGTTTGATTCGCAAAGAGGGTCGGCGTGAAGAGCTTCCCTCCGTTTGCAATCGCCGCGATCGCACACGCCATCTGTATCGGCGTCACCTGTACCGAATACTGCCCGATAGCGGTGAAGTAAGTGTCGCCGAGATACCAAGACTCATTAAATACTGACTTCTTCCATGCGGGGTCCGGGATAAGGCCGCTCGCCTCCCCTGAGAGATCGATGCCAGTCGTCGTGCCGAGACCAAAGGCGCGATACCAATATTCGAGCCGATCGATGCCAAGGCCTTTTTGATCCTCAAAGCCGCCGCCGAGAGTATAGAAGAATACGTCGGACGACCATGCAATCGCCTTCTTCACATCGACCGGTCCAAGCGCCCGCCACCCCGTATACACGAATTCTTTCCCCGGATGATACGGATCCGGGATCGAGAGTCGGCCATGATCGTTGATGACGGTGTTTGCCGTGATGAGGCCATCGGTGAGCGCTCCAGCCGCAACGAACGGCTTCACGATTGACCCGGGAGCATATACGCCCTGCACGGCATGATTCAAGAAGGTGTGGCCGGGGTCGGTATGGTAAGCGGCGATAGTCGAAGCGGGACCGCCGCTCGACATGACATTTGCATCATAGTTCGGATACGAGACCATGGCATTCACGGCTCCCGTCTCGACATCCATAATGACTCCCGCACCCGCGATAAAATGCTTCCCTTCGACAATAGCGGCAAGCGCTTGCGCAAAGCGTTTTTCGAGATTCGCATCAATCGACAACTGAAGCGTCTTCCCTGGCTTAGCCGCGACAACCACCCCCTCAGAACGGACATTCCCCAGAGCATCCATCTCGGTGAGGATCTGTCCATTGGTGCCGGTGAGAATATCATTATATTCGGCTTCGAGGCCGGTTACGCCTTTCTCGCTCGTGTCGTAATACACGCCATGCATATCTTTCTTCGGATATGACACATACCCGATGATGTGGCTCAACGCAGGGAGCGTATAGATGCGTTCAACACTCCCGTCTTCTTTCTCCCTATTCTCAGCCAGCACGACGCCGTTCGTATCTGTAATAATCCCGCGCGGGGCAAAAAGGGGTACGACCGTAAGACTGTTATGCGCGCTTTGCGCGGCATAGAAAGCTCCATTGCTAATCTCGAGATTCCACGACCGAGCGATGAGAATGAGGAAAAGGACGCAAACGGCACCGACAGTTACCAGGAATGTCGATGCGGCGAGCGGCTTCTCGATCCGCCCTTCAAAACGCGTCCGATCGAAGGCGGGAGCATTCGACACGTCAAGAAATATCTCATCGGGAGCTATCTCCTGATCACGCCTCCGTGTGCCGCGCCACATCATTCTCCAATACTATCCGTCTTCAACCGGCTCCGCACGAGAAACGCGACCATGGTCGCCGCGCCACCCGCGATCGTCCCGATCGGCAACCATCCTGTCTGCGGCACATAATACAAAGCATCGATGCAGAGCCCGGTTGCGAGCGGCACGAGCGGCTCGAAGAGTGCCATACCGAGCGCCACGAGCGCCACGAACGGCCACGGGAAAAACAGCGGGGAGAGAAGCGCCGCACCAACCCCAAGTCCGCGCGCGATCATAACGCTGTCGAAGTCGCGATCGTCATCGGCACAATACCCGTCATCCGGAGCGCAACGATCGATACTGAAAAGAGATTTGTCGCGGACACGATACTCACGGTTATGTTTGGCGATGACGGATCGCTCTCGACTCGAGCGACCTTGCCGATCGGGAGCATCCCTGGTCCCGGGACAAATACCGGATCGCCGACTGCGACCGCTGCGTCTCGAGCGACTGCCGCCCGCAACACTCCTCCTCCGGCGCCGGAGAGCGTAATCGGCACGTTCTTATCTCCGATCCATCCCCGTGTCTGGACGCCCGGTGCGGAGAAGAGCGTGATGCTCGAGAACGAGGCAGAGACAGCCGAAACGATACCGACCGGCGCTCCCCCGGGACCAAATGCTTCCATCCCGATCATGACTCCCTCCTGCTTCCCTGCGGCTACCAGGAATGTGTCGTACGGGTTCTCAGGAGGGTGCGCGGCGACACTGGCGAGGATGGCGACGCTCTTCTGAGCTCCTGAGGCGCCTAGAAGGGATGTGAGTGAATCGACTTGCTTCTGTAACGCCGCATTTTCTACTGCGAGAGCGTCTTTCTCATTTGCCAAGATCTCATTCTGCCGGACGCGTGCCGCCGAATCTGCAAATGCATTTGACACGCCCCGGCTCACGGCCGCTGCCGAGTCTGATGCCCGGAATACCGGTGCAAGCAGGCTGAAGGTGGCGTCAGGAACGAAGAAGCGTGCTCCTGCGAGCAAAAGCGCCGCCGCAAGGGCGAACATGCCCCATGAGATACCGCGCACAGTGAGGAGCGTATTACGCTTCGCTAAAAATGTCTTCTTCATCGACAAAAAATTCTGCGTACGGCCCTGGATTCTCGGTTACGATGCCGGCGCCGCGCACGACCGCCGTGAGCGGATCGGGAGCGACCCGCACCGGGACGCCGAGCATCTTCGCAAGCATCTGCGGTAACCCGCGCAAGAGCGCGCCGCCACCGAAGACGGTCACGCCATACTCAAGCACATCGGAGAGCAATTCTGGCGGTGTCGACTCGATAACCTCTTTCATCGCATCCATAAGCGGATCGAGCGAGGGGGTGAGCGCTTCGCGCACGTGGCTGTCGGTCAGGATGATCTCGCGCGGGAGCCCGGTGGCATAATCACGCCCGCGCACGCTGCGCGAGAGGCCTTCAGAGAGCGGTGCGACCGAACCGATGCTGATCTTAACGTCTTCGGCGGTTCGCTCCCCGATGCCGAGCTTGAACTCGCTGCGGACAAAATCGATGATGTTCTCGTTGAACCGGTCGCCGGCGACATGCGAACTCTTCGATGCGACAACACCCTTGAGCGCGATGACAGCGATGTCGGTCGTGCCGCCGCCGATGTCGAGCACCATCGTCCCGACCGCATCGAACACCGGCAACTTCGCGCCGATTGCTCCCGCGACCGGTTCTTCGAGGATGATCGCCTCGCGGGCGCCGGCGGTCTTCGCCGCATCGCGTACCGCGCGGCTCTGCACATTGGTCACGCCGGTCGGCACGCCGATTACGACACGCGGACCGAAGAACTTGGTCCGGCCGCTCTGCGCCTTCTGGATGAGATAGGTAAGCAGCTCTTCGGTCACTTCGAAGTCGGAGATGACGCCGTGCGAGAGCGGGCGCACGGCGCGAATATGGCCGGGGGTCTTGCCAAGCATCGTCTTCGCCTCCTTCCCTACCGCCACGACTTGATTCGTCTTATCGTTGACCGCAACGACTGACGGCTCATTGAGCACGATGCCGCGGCCGCGCACATAGACGAGCGTGTTCGCCGTCCCGAGATCGATCGCAATGTCGCTGCTGAAGAGGAGATCGGTGAAAAATTTCGACATACGCTATATACCGAGTATCTCTGTGCGAGACTTCTTCGTCATCATCCCGGTCGCACGTTCAACAACCTCGAACGCGTCATTCGCAACAGCGTCTTTACCGACCACGATACGGAACGGGATGCCGAGCAGATCGCTCTCGGCAAACTTCTCGCCCGCACGCAGATCGCGATCGTCATAGAGCACCTCGACGCCCTTCTTCGCGAGCGCGTCATAGAGCGCATCGGCTGCTTTGGCGATGTCGTCACTATTGTGTCCCGAGCCCTGCCTGCCGGCAGACAGGGAGACGAGATGATAGGTAAACGGCGCCACACTTCCGGGCCACACGAGCCCCTTCTCGTCAGCGAGCTTCTCAACAATGACTCCCATGAGCCGTGATGTGCCAAACCCGTAACACCCGACAATTGGATATTGTTCATTGCCTTCCGCATCTTTATACGTAAAACCGAAAGCTTTGGGGTATTTCTGTCCGAGATCGAAC
>JAHFMM010000029.1 GCA_023264495.1 bacterium
AGAGCGCATCACGTTCATTACGCGTGATATAGGAAACAAGGCGAGCCGTCTCACGAATGGCTTCTGAGCGTTTGAGGCCGCCCGCCTGAACGAGCTGCTTCACGAACTCCCGAAATACCATCGGATTAGAACCCTCTCTAAAATCAACGAGGTCTTCTAAAAATGCCTGTCGCTCCTCTGAGGTAACCTTTTCTCGGTAGTCGCGTGTCGCGAGATACTTTTCGAAGAGGGCCGACGCCGTAAACTCAGTGTGGTACTGTGCATTAGTCTCTTCAGCGACCGTTACGAGTTTCTCAATATTACAGACACGCATATCTACAGCGTTTGCAACCGACTCAAGCATGACAAGTCGCGGATGTTCTTTCTTGATTGTTTGAGCAACAGCTTCGCTATCGCCCATGTCGATATACACAATCCGCACGCCGCGATACACAAGCGATGCAATAAGCTTTCTGGTCTCGCTATACAGATTATTTCCACAGAGAATGACATCCCCCGGATGCAGGTCTTGCGCCTCAATCGTCGTTGCGAGCGCTGCCATGCCCGCATTAAAGAGGGCTGCATCGGGCTGTCCAACCATCTCAGCAATCTCATGTTCTCGCTCTCGAAGCTCTCGATATCCCGAACGAGCATAAGTTCCTTCGCCGGTCCCATCTCGTTTGTCGTCCCACGCTTGTCGCAACGCAGCAGAGCTCTCAGATGAAGGCGCTATGCGCCGGCCTCTCTCTCGATTTCCTTCAGTCATACTACTAAAATAGCACACCTGATCATCAAGTGAGTAAAACGCTGCTTAAGATTATTTTAAAGACGAGGTAATTATGGCGAAGAAGGAGTAAAGACTGAAGAGTGACATAGCAAGGATGGTGATAGTATCGGTTACTGACTTGGAAAGTTTGATGAGGCCGTGTCGAAGAAGATAGTTAGAGCCGATCAAGAATGGGAAGGCGATGAGTACGCCTATGAAGTCTGTTGGGACGAGGATGCCGGCATTCACCATGACCGAAACCTTCACTATCCAGACGAAAATAAGCGTCATGTTGAGTGTTCCGAACATCTGTTGAAGCGTGAATCCCTTCGAACCGAAGTAGGAGTTAAGGAACCCTCCGCCAGGAAGCGCCGATCCCGTAATAGCCCCGCCCAAGAACCCGATAAATTTCTCTCGGAGCGCTGAATCCTTGCGAACAGCTGTCGTGCCAGTAATCTTCACCTTCTTATAGATAAAGTAGATCGAGAAACCGAACATAAAAATGAGGAGGTAGATCGAACCGATGTTAACCAAAATGGTTGCTCCGATAAACGCGCCGACAATCGTAGCTGGAAGAATGTTCACCACTTCTCGCCAGACGATATCTCGCCTGAATATCGATATCACGATGATGGAATTCACAAGAAAATAGGAGCTCGTAAGGCCAGTCGCTTTAACTAGATCGATATCCGGAAGACCGATATGCAAAGCGTTTGAGACAAGCATGCCGCCTCCTGCAGTAATGATGGGCGCGAGAAAAGAATAGACGACAAAGACTGTGGCTTCGAAAAAGTGAATCATGGATTTTGCTCAAGCACAGCCTTGATGCGGCGGACGCCTGCTGAAGACGCCTCCTCTTTAATGATCTTGAAGGTGCCGATGATGTCTCCCGTGTTTGCTACATGCGGGCCGCCGCAGAGCTCCTGCGAATATATCTTCCCCGTCGGGCTCGTAATGGCGTAGACCGTCACTTGGTCAGGGTATTTCTCCCAGAAGCTCCCCTCGACACCCGCTGCACGCGCAGCATCTTTGTCCATAATACTTGTTATTACTGGACACTTTGCGGCAATCGCATCGTTTACATATTGTTCTACTTTGTCGAGCGTCTCGCGCTCAACCTTTGCTGGGTAGGTGAAGTCGAATCGCATTCGCTCCTCGGTGATATTCGAGCCAGCCTGATGCACTTCGGGGCCGAGATAGGTACGGAGCGCCGCGAGCGCGAGATGGGTCGCTGTGTGAAGCATGGTTGTTGCAGCACTCGCGTTCGCAAGCCCGCCCTTGAACTTCTGCTCGGCACCGGCGCGCGAGAGTTCTTGATGTCTCTTCATTTCAGTATTAAAAGCATCCGTATCGACCATTATGCCCTTCTCCCCCGCGAGCTCAAGCGTGAGCTCAAAGGGGAATCCGTACGTCGAGAAGAGAGTGAAAGCGTCATGCCCTGATAGTGTTGTTCCTGACATCTTCTCAAACTCTTTCATACCCTTCTCAAGGGTCGAACGGAATTTCGCCTCCTCGTGTGCGACTTCATCGGTAATATGCTTGAGCTTATCGGCAAGATTCGGATACGCATCCCGATACTGCTCAACGATACCCGGCACGAGCGCCGCAAGCGAGTGATGCGGCACGCCGAGCTGGTCGGCATGGCGCACGGCGCGGCGCAAGAGACGGCGCAAGATGTATCCCTGATCGGTGTTCGCTGGCGTAACGCCATCGGCGATCAGGAAACTCGCGGCGCGCATATGATCAGCGACGATGCGCTCTGATCGCGCTTCGCGCTTTGTCGCGAGCTTCGCAATCTCCCCGATAAGCGGCATGAAGAGGTCGGTATCGAAGACGCTTCGCTTCCCCTGCACGACACAGGCGATGCGCTCGAGGCCAGAGCCGGTGTCGACATTCTTATGTGCGAGCTTACCGATAATAACACCATCCTTCTTCTCATACTCCATAAACACGTCATTCCATATCTCGACTACCTCTTGACGGTCATCGGCGGCGATAAACGCCTCCTTGGTGAGCCCCTCAGTGAGCGCGCCGGACACGTCATAAAACATCTCGCTGTCTGGCCCGCAGGGGCCGTGGTCGCCCGGACTCCACCAGTTTGATTCGGCGCTCATGAAGAAGATGCGGGTCGCCGGGTCGAGGCCTGCCTTCTCAAAAATC
>JAHFMM010000030.1 GCA_023264495.1 bacterium
GCAATTCTACAATCGGCTGGCCGGTGAGGACTGCTCCGAAGCAGATTATTCGCGTGCCCAGCGAGTGTGGAGGGACTTTAAGTTTCAGCATATCGGCGATTACATGCGACTTTATCTCCTGAGCGATGTCGCACTTCTTGCCGATGTGTTCCAGATGTTTCGGTACAACTCGTTAGATGAGTATCAGCTCGATCCGGCGTACTACATGAGCGCCCCTCAACTAGCGTGGAATGCGCTGCTCAAGTACATCGATCGCCCGATCCATCTAATTACCGATCCGGAGATGTACCGCATGATTCAACCGAATATTCGCGGCGGAATATGCCACGCCTCAGTCCGATACGCCCGTGCGAACAACAAGCTGATGGGCTCGCTATACGATCCGACCAAGCCCACGTCCTACATAATGTACGTGGACGCAAACAACCTTTACGGCTGGGCAATGTCGCAGCCGCTGCCGGATGACGAGTACGAGTGGGTGAGCAACGACGATTGCCGTGATGCCTTTGCGGCACTCCAGAACAAGGCTTCTCGCGATCAGTGGTATGATCAAGAAAAGCATTACATCTTCGAAGTCGACTTGGACTACCCACCCGAGCTGCATGAGCGCGACGATGACTATCCTCTCGCGCCGGAGACAATGAACATCGAAGCAGAAATCACGGGTGAAAAGCAGCACCAGCTCCGCGCCAAGTACTTTGGAGCTGCCTGTCCCTTCAGTCGCAAGCTCGTGTGCTCGTTTCTTCCTAAGCGAAAATACGTCGTGCACGGCCATCTCCTCCGATTCTACCTCGACCGCGGGATGAAGCTCGTTCAAGTGCACCGCGCCATCCGCTTTACGGCCAGTCCCTACTTTGAGCCATACATCAACAACAACACACAAAAGCGGCGGCAATGCAAAACTGACGAGGTCAAACGGAACTTCTACAAGCTGATGAACAACGCTCCGTACGGCAAGACCATTGAAAACGTGGCCAAGCGGAGCGATATTCGTCTTGTAACGGAGGAGGACAAGGCACGCCAACTCGCCGAGAAGCCGCATTGCCTCGACTTTCGAATATTCGAAGAGAATCTAATCGGTGTTGAAATGCGCAAGCTTCGCCATGTCATCAACAAGCCGTTTCAGCACGGTTTTTGCGTCCTTGAGTGGAGCAAGTTGAAGATGTACACCTTCTACGCGCTCCTCAAAGACGCACTCAAAGACAAAGTCCGCATGCTTTACACCGACACGGACTCTTTCTTCCTACAGTTCTTCGTCGATGACCTCCCCAACGAAATTAAAAGCCGTCCTGCTGTGCGGGACGCGTTCGACTTTAGCGATGTGTCAGACCACCATCTAACCGGTCTTCACAGTATTGCGAACGCCGGGGAGGTCGGCTATTTCAAGGACGAGTGCAAGTGCCACCCGATCGTCGAGTTCGTCGGGCTCCGGCCGAAGATGTACTCATTCACTGTAATGGACGCCGAGGAGTATGACCCAAGGCTGCCGGTCGAGCCAGTGCAGCTAAGGCATAAGGCGGTCGCCAAGGGAGTTTCGCGAGCGAACATCAAGCGCTTTACCCACGAAGAATATGTCACGATGTTCCGTGAGGGTGATGCGCGCAAAGTCACCAATCGCCGAATCGGCTCGAAACTTCATCAGGTAAATAGCGGTAACTAGGTAACCGTAAATTACGGAGATGATGACATATTTCACAATATTGCCCAATCTTGCAGATATACACGCTGGAGCAGGAAAAGCGCGGCCTCTGCCCGTATGACGACAAGCGCTACCTTCTAGCCGATTTGCACGATGGCACTCCGAACCCAAACACTCATGCTTACGGTCACCATGAATTGGCTACCGAAGTGCGCGTTCAGATGGACATGCCCGAGCAATCGGGCACCGAGCTTGTACTTGAGCAGCAACAGCCGCCTACAAATGACGAGCCGTACCACACATCGCTCCAAGTAGTCAAGCGCGAGTTGCAGTTCAAGCGCAGGCACGACCGGGTCGCCAAGACGCTTGCCAAGCGAGGTCGACGCGACTCTAACGGCGAGGAAATCGGAGGCGATGAGTACGACCAGGTGCCCGATGGAGATGAGAACGGTGAGCTTGACGGCGCCCAACTTCGCCAAGCAGAACGCGCCGCCGCAGCCCGTCCGGGAGCAGCTACTCGGATCGGGGATGTTATCGAGCGGATCTGCGCCCGTGATAATCTCCGCATGCCCGACTCGCCGCCGAAACGAATGCCACCACCAAGTCCTCAACGAGCCGGTAAGAGCCTTAACGGATTGATGTCTCAAATTCTGTATTATCTTATCCGTAATTTATTCGCAGGTCCGAGCGGAGCGAATCTGCCGTGCACTGGCGCCGGGCCCCGCCGTATCGTCTACTCATCCGACGAGGAAGACGATCTACCACCACGTCCACCGCCGTTCGGCTACCGTCCTCCGCTAATAGACGACAGCGACTCCGATGATCACTGGCCAGCGCGCAATCCCACCGTAAGGAATCGCCGAACGCGCCGCAACCCGTTCATCGAGACCGAAGTCGGAGTTGACGGAGACGCGAGCGCCGACGAGGACGACGATGATGGCGCCGACATGGACGGATTTATAGTCGCCGATGATGTTTATTAATTTTTAAATGTCTCATAGCATAGCATTCGTATCGCCT
>JAHFMM010000031.1 GCA_023264495.1 bacterium
GAACGATGGGATTCCCTCATGCAATCATATCGAACACCCCGCGACTGCTCGACGAGCTCTGTACGCTCATTGCGCACGAAGATGTCGGAGCTGTGGTGATCGGCGAATCGCATGACTTGTCGGGCAAAGAGAATCCGATTGCGCAAGCCGCGCATGTTCTCGGAGATGAGATCGTTCTCCGAACGGGCGTTTCTGTTTCGTATGAATCAGAGGTCTTCACGACCGCCGCGGCGCATCGCGCTCCCGAGAAAGTGGTGAAGTCGCGCTCGCCGAAGCGCCGCAAGCCCGTAGATGATTCGGCAGCAGCTCTTATACTTACCAGCTATCTCTCACATACGCATGCATAATGAACGCATTTCTATTGATGACCTGAGCAAGGTCGAAATTAAAGTAGGCACAATCGTGAGCGCCGAGCGCGTTCCCGAGACAGACAAGCTGCTCCGACTCATTGTTGATTTTGGCGAAGAAACCGGCCCGCGGCAGATTGTGTCGGGCATCGCGGCATACGTTGCTGAGGCAACGGCTCTCGTCGATCGACAACTCGCTTTTGTAACGAATCTCGAACCGCGAATGATCCGCGGTCTCGAGAGCAATGGCATGCTCTTCGCAGTCGGATCGGGTGAGTCGTTCGCTTTCCTCACTCCCGATCGGCGCGTGCCGCCGGGCACCAGCGCTCGATAAATATGCACAAGAGGTGCATGAGCGCGCTATACTAAGGACAATGTCCCGGACGTTACATGAACGATTGCACGCAGCCTTTGCACCGCCCCGCTATCTTGGCCCCGCATTTTCTGGTATCGATGTATCGACCAGCGGAGTGAAAGCGGTGCATCTGAGCGAGCGTGCGTCCGGGCTCGTGATAACGAACATCGCAGAAGCGCGATTCCCTAGCGGCGCGTTTGCTGACGGTGAGATTGTCGATCATGCGGTTGCGGCAAAGATAATCGCGCACGTTGCCAATGCCGCGCATATCAGATCTGCTCACGTAGCGCTTCCTGAATCGAAATCATATCTGTTTGAGACGATCGCTCCCGGCGCTGATACGCTCGAGCGGCGTACGGCAGTCGAACAGCATCTTGATGAGCTGGTGCCGCTCCCTCCGGCAGAAACCATCTTTGATATTGTAAAAGTCGGTCACAATGACGAAGGCGATGCGCGAGTGGTTGGTGTCGGTCTCGCACGAAGAATCATCGATGACACGCTTTCGACATTCGACCAAGCGGGCGTCGAGGTGCAGTCCCTCGAAGGAGAAATGTTTTCGTCAGCTCGAGCGCTCCTCCCTCCCGATGATGATTCGACTGCGCTCATCATCGATATCGGGAGAACAGTAACCAAGATCGGCATTATCGCAGAACGCATACCGCGATTCGCAACGACGATTAATATCGGGGGAGGAGCGCTCACGCATGCCGTGCAGAAATATTTCGGCGTGACCGAGCACGAGGCGCGCCGGGTAAAGGACGAGCGCGGGATCGTGCCGATGAAAGGGAACGAAGAATATCTTGCCGCGATGCTGTCGACTGTGTCGGCTCTTCGTGATGAGATCATGCGCCGGCTTGAGTATTGGCTTGAGCGGGTCGCATCATCAAGCAGCGCCGAGCCAGTCTCGCATGCTATTCTGGTCGGCGGGAATGCCTCGACCCGAGGACTCCCTGAATATTTCGAGGCGGCCTTCGGCGTTCCGGTCGTTATCGGGAATGTATTTACCAATCTGGCGCCGCCAGGCACCGGCGGAGTGAAGCTCGATACCTCAGAAGCAGTTACCTACGCGACCGCCATCGGTCTGGCGCTTCGTGATACGGTCCCTCCCTATGCCTGATACTCTCGTCAATCTCCTGTCCGCGTCTCGTCGCAAAGCTCTTTCCCGAGCTTATCTGCTCCGGCTTGGGGCTGTAGGCATGCTGTTTGCGGCGGCCCTTGCCGTTATCGCGGCGGCGCTTCTTGCGCCGACCTACCTCCTGCTCACCGAGATCGCTCAAGTGAGAGGCGAGCATCTTGCCCAGATGACTTCGACCATATCGTCGACCACTGACGCAACATTGCCGGCACGTCTCACGGAGCTCTCGCAAGAAGTGGTAGCGCTTACCGCACTCGGACACCAGCCGACAGCGAGTACTCTGATACGAGAAGCGTTGGGTCTCCCTCGAACAGGGATTACCTTATCGAGTTTTTCATATATGCCGATTGCGAATAAAAAACCAGGCACATTCTATATCTCGGGGAATGCTCTGACACGGAGCGCGCTCAATGCCTATCTGCGCATGGTGCAGGAAGCATCATTTGCGAGTCTGGCAACACTCCCCGTGTCGGTGTACGCAGGTGATGCAGACATATCATTTACCATTACCGTAACGCTCGCGCCATGAAATCTCCCGCACTTCAATTCATAGCGGCATTCCTTCTCGCAATGGGGGCGATTGCGGGATATAGCGCAGGGTACGTAGCGCTCTCACAGAAGAGCATTGATGTCGCTGACTTGCAAAGCAAGATTACGGCCGTATCGAATACCATCAATCGCACCACCTCGGCCCACACAACGATTGCCAAAGTCTCTGCCGACGAGGCCGATATAAAAGGATATTTTGTATCAGAAGCGCAAATCGCTTCG
>JAHFMM010000005.1:0-25425 GCA_023264495.1 bacterium
TAGCCGTTCTCCATATTTTTGCTACTGTTAGGTTCTGTGCGTCTATTTGGGAGATCGTCTAAAGGTAGGACAGGGGCCTTTGAAGCCCTCAATCTAGGTTCGATTCCTAGTCTCCCAGCCGATTTTTAAGCGTAAAAATCGCGTCGAAATTAGCAAATTTCGACGTGTACACAATCCTTATCCAAAATCACTAAACGAAGAGATGCCGAAGGTTTCGAGCTCAGCAGAGCGAGAGGCGATTCCTAGTCTCCCAGCACTGCATACGAGAACTTGTGCTCCCGCTCGCTCGTTTGTCAGTAGGACAGCGGCCTACATTACATAGGACTACCCTATGTAACTACCCTATGTAACCGACGCGAAAATATGTTCGAACTTTTTCCAACAAACACAGCACGCCGTGAGTAAGGGTAGTCCTTGCTCACGATTTGATTATCTTTGTATAAAAACGATGACCGATCATCCTGTGAAGGATAATCGGCCAAAACTAACAAGCAACTCAACCCCACTCGATGGTTGAGAAAGGCTTGTTTGACATCCGGTATGCGATGGAGCCAATACCATGAACTTCATTGCCAAACCGGCGTACAATCCGATCGTGGACTTCATCAGGAAGCCTCGCGGCATGAGCAGTGAAGCCGTTGACGCTATTCACCGCCCAGTACGCGATAACCGGCCCGCTTCCCGCATCATCACCCTTCGTGAAAGTATGCTGAGATTGCGTGACGACGACACCTGCTTGCCAAACCCTCTCGTACTGACCCGCACGACGCAACTCCTCGATGTAGATTTCATCAAGTTGCCGCGCCATAACAAGCTTTTCCCGGGTTATTTCGCCCTCGATACGCACCACAAGGCCAGGGCCTGGGAATGGATGACGGACCAGGAGTTCCTCGGGGACGCCAATTTTGCGGCCAATATCCCTGCCACCATCCTTCACGCAATCAGCAAGTGGCGTGATCTCTGGAAACGAGAAGCCAAGGTTTGTGTTGTGATGAAGCTTAATGCTCGCTTTCCTTGCTCCACTTGCATGACCGCCACCACTTTCGCAAATGTCGGTGTAGAGAGTGCCTTGAGCGATCAATACATCTCCTTCTGGGGCAAATACTTGAGCCTGATTCTCAAGGGTTGGCTTATATACACTCCGCATCGCAATCCGTTTATCGCGCATGCCCGTTTTGCCGGCAAGCGCTTCGAGGAATTGCTCTGTTGCATCGATTATCACGAGCGATATCCAGTCCTGATTTCCGAAGTATCGATGAACGAAAGCTTCATCGTCAGGCCGGTCGATTCCGCGGATGTATATCCCACGCAATTGCGAGGCCCCATTTGTCGCATGTTTCAGCAGATAAGCAACGGTCGAAGAATCTGCGCCGCCCGAAAGGGCGAGCAGAACCTTTTTGTCACCGATTTGTTGCCTAAGCTCGTCGATCTTTTGCTTCGCGACATCTTGCGCCGGGAAACGATCCTTGGCGCCACATATCTTGAAACAGAAGTTCTCGAAGATCGTTCTGCCGTACGCAGTCTCGTGAACTTCGGGATGGAACTGGACTCCATAAAAGTGCCTGTGTCCCGCAGCAGCAACGACACCATCGCATGTCGCAAAGATTGCCAACCGACCATCTGCCGAAACTTCATCCCCGTGACTTTGCAGCACGGGCATTTCAGTCGGACAGTCGGCCAGAAGCAGATTTTGCGCATGCATGATTGCATTGTGCACCGACAACTGTTGATGTCCGCTCGCAACCCGTATGCCCAAATGTTTTGCCCACATCTGGAAACCGAGACAGATGCCGAGCACTGGAATGCCAAGATCGAAAATCTTCGAGTCGAAAGGTGGCGGTTCTGAGTGAACAGACGCCGGACCTCCCGACAAAATAATCCCGATCGGCTTCAGCGTTGCAACATCTTCGGCGGTTACAGAAGCAGGATCTGCGACGAGGCAATACACGCCGAGCTTCGCGAGTTCCTGAAAGATGAGGTGGTCAAATTGACTCCCCATTGCGAAGAGCAAGAAAAGCTCCTGCGTCCGGCGAACGCCCATTTCTTCGCGAATTGCGTCAAGGGCCGCCGGAGAGGCCCCTTTGAAAGTATCAAGCATGTGATTCTCCTCTCGTTCTCAGTTGAGTTGGTTGATTGATATTGAATAGAGCAAGCGGTCAAATAACCGCTCCACTCAGAACCATATACTTGCTTCGTATGTGAGTCAATTTGAGCCTTTGAGATTCGAATCGCATTCGTATCAAGGCCTCGCCTTGATAATGCCTATGCTGATGCGCCTAGGTCTGCTATATTTCAAGCTGGTGTTCTCTGCCCACTAACGAGAAAGGAGTGGCTTATGTTGAAATTCATGCATCTTTTCCGAAAGAAGGGAAAAGAAAATCAAAACTCCGAGAAAGCATTGAAGAAAAGGAAGGAAGAAGAGTGCGGGTTTGATGCAAACGCGCTCGTGCTGGTGTTCACATTGTTGCGTGACTATCGAGACTTCTCGGGAGTATTGCATCGACGAGTGGATGCGTGGGAGTTTGGGCGCGTTCTTAAGAGCGTATCGTATGTGAAGAGGCGAGCGTCATCCATCGAAGTTGAAGTTGAACTCCTCTTCTTGTCTGATCCTCTTTCGGTCCTCGCACAAGATAACGATCTTGAGGAGTGGCAAGCAAACGATAGTGGGATGGTGCCACTATACGAAAATAACAGCACCTTACAGGCCCATCGAGTTCTCGGACGACTCGACTCCATGAACCCGCTCGGCCGATACGTCTGGGAACGAGGCCCGACGACTACAGTGACAGTCGACCATGTGATTCGCGCCACTCGAGCAAACTTCTTGGTGCTTACCGACCAGCGTAGCCCAGTTCGTATCTGACACAGCAATACTGACGCCGCCCTGATCATCGGGCGGCTTCTTCTTTTGCGATAAAAGTTCGTCTGGTATGATGGTTTATCATGAAGCTTATTTCACTAAATATATGGGGAGGGAGAGCTGGTAAAGAGAAACTGCTATCTTTTTTCAAAGATCATTCCGACATAGATATCTTCTGTCTCCAGGAGGTGTGGTCGGCACCATATGGACACCTCGAAGGTGCAACGATAGGTGGCACGATAACCTTTAACGACGATGTTATGACCGAGGGTAAACAGGAAATTGCAGCAGCACTGCCCGAACATGAAGTATTCTTTCATCCACACCATCTAGAGAATTACGGGCTCATGATGCTCGTCAAAAAAAGCTTTTCAGTGACTGACAGTGGTGATGTGTTCGTACACAAACATCGCGGATATATACCCGAGGGTGATGTGGGGAATCATGCTCGAAATATTCAATACGTCACGGTTAATACTTCTGCTGGAAAGAGAACCATTATCAATTTCCACGGATTATGGACTAATGGAACTTGGAAAGAAGATACTTATGATCGCCTTGTTCAATCTGAAAATATTGCAGCATTTCTTAAAGATGTAGGGAATCCGTTTATTCTGTGTGGCGATTTTAATCTGCTCCCCGAGACAGAAAGCCTTAAGAGACTCGAGGATCTTGGACTCAGGAATCTCATAAAAGAATATGGCATCACTTCAACTCGGACGAGCTACTATACGAAAGAGGGTAAATTCGCCGATTATGCACTCGTGAGCAATGGCATTGATGTAAAGGATTTCAAGATATTACCCGATGAGGTTTCTGATCATTCTCCGATGCATCTTGAATTTGAATAGCGTTCTGTATCAAGGCCTCGCCTTGATACGCCTTGATACGGCCTAATACAGTGTCTCAAAGTGCTACACTAGCAATATATGAAATATAACAAAACAACAGCATGGGCGGTTGTAGCGGTCGTCGTGTTCGCGGGTGCATGGTATCTCTCATCGGGGAATGCAGGTATGCACGAGATCGTGTCGCCTGTCGCGACCACGACATCGGCGATAAGCTCATCGACATCTCCTGCAGTGAAAAAATCGGCACCGAAGAATATCGCGCCGAAGCCGACCGCAACTACCGCGAAGCTGGTGGGTGTCGGCTCAACATCCTATCTTATGGGTCTCAAGCAGGCGCTCGTGTGTACGGTGAAGACGGTGAGCGGCTACGCTCGCTCGGGTACGATGTATATTGCCGATGGGAAGGCACGTGCCAACTTCACCACCACGTCAATGATTGATGATGGGGAATATCTCTATGCCTGGACGAATGGCGCAGCACAAGGTACGAAACTTCTTGCCGCATTGAGCGTGAGCGGGAGCGTGATCTCAAGCAACGGGGGCGTTGATCTCGTAGCGAATCTCTCATTCGCCTGCAACCCGTGGGTGATTGATGCGAGTTTCTTCGTGCCGCCCGCATCGGTCTCGTTCTAATTCGCGTGCAGCACTATACGTATATTCTCAAGTGCGCTGACGACACGCTCTATGTCGGTTCGACGACTGATCTTGAGAAGCGGTTGAAACAGCATAATGAAGCGAAGAGCGGCGCACACTACACCAAGATTCGCCGACCCGTAACGCTGGTGTATCACGAGACGTTTGCGACGCTTGCCGAATCGCGTGCGCGCGAGGCCGAGCTTAAGCGCTTGACGCGCACACAGAAGCTCGCGCTCATCGGCGGATAACTCTGCTATACTTGCCTCTATGTGGATGCTCTACGCAGGCGGATCAGCAGTAGCGGCAGCGTTCGTCGCTATCTTCGGCAAGATCGGGCTCCAGGGAGTCGACCCGACCCAGGCGACAATCGTGCGCGGCGTGGTGATGGCTGCAATCCTTGTTCTCGGGGGTCTTGCGTTTGGGAAGTTTACCGGCTTCGACTTCGCGATGTTTAGCGGCCGCGCGTGGATATTCATCCTCCTCTCGGCGCTCGCTGGCGCGGCATCGTGGCTCCTCTACTTCATCGCTCTCCAGGCGGGGCCGGCAAGCGCGGTCGCGGTGATCGACAAGATGAGCGTCGTCTTGGTGATCGTGCTCGCCGCGATCTTCTTCGGCGAGGCATTTACGCTCAAGAGTACGCTCGGCGTTATCCTCACCATCGCAGGCACTGTCCTCATCGTCTTTAAATAATCGTTTATACTTCGCATATATGGCAAAAGGAAATCATCGAGATAAGAAAGAGGTCAAGAAACCAAAGAAGGCAAAGATCGCCTAACGTTGTCTTCGGGCGTCTTTTCATATACTGTGGCTTTGGAGCCGGGTTCGCTCGGCAAGCCATAGTGAGAGTACGTCTCAAGTGCTCGTTGAAATGAATAACTGAAAAGAAGGAGGTGTATCTTGATCCAACTCTCGAATAAACACAAATTGGGTTACATGACCGCAAGCGGTGCGCTGGCCTTCGACGGTCAGGGCTGGTTGTGGGAGTGGCCGCTTATAGGGCTCGGGCTCATGAAGCCGGAAAACTTCACCGTTGTGCTCAAGACTCTGACGCGCCATCCGCGCAAAGGAAACTTGAGGTGGTGGAAGCCTTGGGAATGCGTTCGCCTCATCGAAGGCGGATCGGTCAACAAGGTCGGCCTTACCAATCCGGGGATCGAATACTGGTGCAAAGAAATCGCCCCGTATATCGATTTCGGATATTTCCCGATCGTCGTCTCGATTCTCGGGAATACGCCCGAATTGGTTGAGATGACTCGCATGCTCGATCGATTCGACATCCGCGCTATCGAAGTGAATGACTCCTGTCCGAATTCGGGCGACCCCTTGAAGGCGGCTGAATCGGCGATACTGAGTACGAAAGCGGTCAAGCGCAATTCGCGCCACCCGATCATCTACAAGGTTTCTGCAGCTCAGGAGTATCTCGTTATTGCGCGCGGCTTGGAGGGGATTGCGGAAGCAATTTCTATCAACAGCGTTCCGCTTGAGATGGTATTCCCGAAGGGAGATGTCAATCCGCTCTGGAAGCTTGAGAAGAGAGTCGGTGGAGGCAAGGGCGGCGTGTCAGGCAAGCCGGCACAGAAGCATAATTGGCAGGCTGTCGAAGAGCTTGCCAAGCAAGGCGCGCTCCCCATCATCGCGCCAAGCATCATGGAGTTCGAGGATATGGCCTACGTCAGAAGCCTCGGGGCGAAGGCGGTAAGCTTCGGCGCGATCCACTTTCCGACATACCCGATATGGCGCCAGCCGTGGACGATATTCACCAACCCCTGCAAACCAACGCAGTTTGTCGAAAAAGAAAGGAGACAGCATGCAAAACGTAATCAAAGTTCCACTGTTTTTTGATCGCCATCTGCACCTCCGTGAGGGTGACATGCTCAAGACCGTTCTTCCGTGCACGATCAATCAGCATGCCACGGGGGCGGTCATTATGGGTAACTTGAAAGAACCGACATCATCCGTCGAACGGACGATAGCGTACTGGGACGAAATCATGTCTCACATTCCGCCTGGAGTCGATTTCAAACCGACCATGGCGGCGTATCTCACCGACCAGACCACTCCGGAAGAAATCGTGCGCGGAGTCAAAGAAGGTGTGTGGCAGGCAGTCAAACTCTATATGGCCGATCAAAATGGTCAGGGAGGGACGACCGGTTCAGCGCACGGAGTCAAAAATCTTCGCGGACGCAACAAGGTGTTTGAGGCGATGCAGAAGTACCACATCCCGCTTCTCGGGCACTTCGAAGCAGTCGAGAAGGAGGTTGATGAGTTTGATCGCGAGATCGTGTCGTTGAATCGTGATCTCATCCCGTTGCTACGCGACTTCCCGGAATTGCCGATAGTCTTCGAACACTTGACTGATGGCCGGGTTGCCGATTTCATCGCTCAGAGCAGTCATGAGCTCTACGCGACGGTAACGGCTCACCATCTGATCATGAATCGGAACTGGATGTTCAATGGCGGCGTGTGGAACGAGGACGGGAAGTATCATGGCGGCATGAATCCTGGCCACTACTGCAAGCCCGTGCCGAAGCGTGAAGAACATCGTTTGAGGGTGCGCAAGCATGTGACCTCGGGTAATCGTCGATTCGGGGCTGGGACTGACTCTGCTCCGCACGACGAAACAGCCAAGTCGCATTGCTACGGCTGTGCTGCCGGTATCTTCACGGCACCAAAAGCGGTTGAGCTTTACACGACGGTCTTCGACGAGGATAACGCCCTAGAACATCTGGGCGCATTCCTTTCCGAGAACTTCGTCAACCTGTATGGCAGGACGATAAGTTCGAAGATGATGACGCTTCGTCGCATCCCTTCGACGATTCCGCAGAAGGTCGGTAATGTGCAAGTGTTCATGGGCGGTACGGAACTCCCCTGGACGCTTGAGTAACCCTTGGCAAGATCTTTGCCGCAGCCCCGCATGCAACACGCGGGGCTTTTTCTTTATCACCAGGTCGGCTAGAATGAACGCATCATGACATTACAGAAGCTACGAGGACGGGCGTTTGTCGCGAGCGCCATTGCCATTGCTCTCTTTGGGATTTTTGAATACGTCAGTCTTGGGGTGAGCGAATATCGATCTGCATCTGCCGATGAGCCCGAACGCTTCATCCCGCTTCCGGTACTTGATCGTGCCGACTATGACGCGCGTCTTCTTTCTCTTGCGCATGCAAGCTCGACCGTTGCATCAACAACGCCGCGGCTCTGGCCGGTGAAGGCAGTGTATCCCAATGCGGGCGCGATTCTGCCGTTTAAGCGCATCGTTGCGTACTACGGCAATTTCTTTTCGAACAAGATGGGCGTGCTTGGCGAATACCCGACTGATGAATTGCTTGTGATGCTCGCTAGCACGACCGCGAAGTGGGCGGCCACCGACCCGACCACGCCGACTCTCCCGGCGATCCAATACATTGCGGTGGTGGCGCAGGAGAGTGCCGGGAAAGAGGGGAATTATATTCTCCGCATGCCGGACGATCAGATCGACCATGCGCTTGATCTCGCGAACCGCGTGCACGGCATCTTGATTCTCGATGTGCAGGTAGGGAAGAGTACCCTTGCGCGCGAGCTCCCGCTTCTTGAGAAGTATCTCCGCCTGCCGCAAGTGCATCTCGCAATCGACCCCGAGTTCTCGATGAAGTACGGCAATGCGCCCGGGACCGTGATCGGCACGTATGACGCCGCAGATATAAATTATGCCGCGCGCTACCTTGCCACGCTCGTGCAAGAGAATCATCTGCCGCCCAAGGTGCTCATCGTGCATCGCTTCACTCAGGCGATGGTGACCAACTATAAGAAGATACAGCCGTTGCCAGAGGTCGGGATTGTGATGGATATGGACGGATGGGGCTCGCAGGCGAAGAAGAAAGGGACCTACAATATGGTCATCGCGCCCGAGCCAGTGCAATTTACCGGTCTTAAACTCTTCTATCATGCTGATTTAAAGGCGCCTTCGACAGGGATGCTCACGACGAGCGAGGTCCTCTCCCTCACTCCCGCGCCGATCTACATTCAGTATCAATAATGAAATCTCGATTTGCGCTGTCGCATCGTGTGGTATCATGTGGGGCATATGGAAACCAATGACACAATGAACAAGTATTTCTTACCAGTCGCAGTTATCCTCGCCGGACTCTTTATTGGCGGGGCAGTTATCTGGAACGGGTCGCACCCAGCAACGCCAGGCACTGGCTCAGGAGCAGCGCCGGTTGTGGATATTAAAGACGTAAAGACAGAAGGCGATCCTTTTATCGGCAAGGCAGATGCGCCGGTGACAATCGCTTTCTGGAGCGACTTCCAGTGCCCGTACTGCAAAGCGTTTGAGACCGGCGGCGTGCCACAGATCACGGTTGATGCCGCGCTCCCGCAGATCGTTAAGGAGTATGTCGATACTGGCAAAGTAAAAATCGTCTTCATGGATTTCGTTTTTCTCGGGAAGGATTCGGTCGATGCGGCGCTCTACAGCCGCGCGGTATGGAAGCTCTATCCGGATCAATACTTCGCATGGCGCACGGCGATGTACACAGCACAAGACGAAGAGGGCGATAAAGGATTCGGCAATGCCGCTTCTATCGACACGCTTGATGCGACAATCTCCGGTCTTGATACTGTAAAGATTGCTGCTGACGTGAAGGCGAACACCGCAGCCTATCAGGCACTGATTGATGCCGACAAGGCAGAGGCACTAAAGGCAAGTATCAACGCAACGCCATCGTTTGTCATTGGCACGAAGATGCTTGCCGGCGCGTACCCGTATGCGAGCTTCAAGGCGGCGATTGACGCGCTGTTGAAGTAGATTCTCTTTTCGATCCAATGCCAGTTCTAGGCATCGCGTTCCTCGCATCGGTCGCGACCTTTATCGGCGGGTCGTTCGCGCTCCGTTTCCGCGATAGATTGCATCTCATCCTCGGCTTCTCGGCGGGGGCGGTGGCTGGTGTCGCCCTCTTCGATCTTTTGCCAGAGGCGATGTCGCTTAGCGAGCCGTATCACTCAGCGGCGACCATTGCGCTCTTCATTGCGCTCGGCTTTTTCGGTTATCTCGTGCTCGACCGCCTCATCCTCTTGCATTCGCATACGGAGGATGATGAGATGACCGCCGTTCGCGGTTCGTTCGGCGCCTCGATGCTCGCGGCTCACAGTCTTCTTGACGGCATCGCGATCGGCATCGGCTTCCAGGCATCGACCGCGCTCGGAGTCATTGTCGCGCTTGCCGTCCTCACCCACGATTTCTCAGACGGCATCAATACCGTCAATCTCGTACTGCGCAATGGCGGGAATTGGCAACAGGCGCTCCGTTGGCTCGCTGCTGATGCGGCCGCGCCGCTTGTGGGTGCCGCAAGTACGCTCTTCTTCCGTCTTCCCGAATCGGTACTGAGTCTCGTCCTCGCTGTCTTTGTCGGCACCTTCCTCTATCTCTCAGCGAGCGACCTCATCCCCGAGAGCCATCATCAGCACCCGCGCGCGTTCACTACCGTCATGACGCTCCTCGGCGCGCTCCTCATCTATGTTGTCGTGCAGATGGTATAATCAAAACCATGATTGACCCTGAACTCGCCGCACGGCTTGATGCCATAGCGGCAAAAGCCGATGCGGCGTACAAGGCCGCCGAGTCAGCGCGCAAATATCTTTTCTGGACAGGAGTCATCACGGTAGCGTTCATTGTCTTGCCGCTCATCGGTCTCGTCTTCGTGATCCCGCAATTTCTCAACTCGTACACCTCATCGTTCACTGGAGCCGGTCTCGGCCTTTAGTAATTTTTGTGGATGTCGGACATCCACAAAAAGGAAGCTCACACGAAGAAACCAGATTGATACGTTTCAACGTCTTCCTCAAGAGGGTGTCTGCCTAGAATGACGTCTCGTGCAAATTCACGATAGTCATCGGGAGTGTACATCGAAGAGAGGAATTCTTTTTCTGCAATCGGTCTATCAAATGTTGCAGTGTAATCTCCCAAGCTTGAGTAAGGATACGCACTCGCCCAGTCATATGCCTCATCGAAATGGTCGTGTGCCCAACGATATCCCTTTGGGTGCATGTCGAACGCATTCTTGACTTGCACATACACAGTCACATACCGAAAGTAATCATCATCGGACACAACCTTCCTGCGATATCCACCCTGGAAAAGTGACCCGCGTTCCTTATATTTTTCATTGAAACGTTTTGCCATTCCCGTCCCCAGCCGTTGCATGAAGCGCGCAGTGCCTCCCTGCACTAACTCCTGTAGAAGGATGTGGAAATGATTCTCGACGAGCGCAAAAGCGACGATGTTCACTAATCGATCTTGGACAGGCCATGCTTGAGGGCGCGTGAAAGATTCGTGAAGGTTTTCATCTTGCAAGTCGCGATACCAATTAAGAGAAGAGAATCGGTCATTGGAGTGAGTGAGCATAAGCAGAAAGCGGAAACGATCATGGTCGTCTCGCACAATGGGCAATCCGCGTGTTCCTCGTTGAACGATATGTACATATGAACCAATATCAGCGTCTTCTTTATGCATATTCACATTCTAAACCATCAGTGCCTTGTGGATGTCGGACATCCACAAAGTTGTTAGGCAGATGCGCGTTTGGTGCGGAGCATGTTGAGGGCAATAGGGAGGAAGGACATTGCAATAATCCCGAGCGCGATAGGGAAGATGAATTGCTCGCTGTTGGGGAATATCGATCCGAGCGAGAACCCGATAAGCACGACACCGGCACCCCAGAGAATGGCGCCGAGTATGTTGTAGATGAGGAATGACCGATACCGCATCGAACTCACTCCCGCAAGGATCGGCGCAATCGTGCGCACGATCGGCACGAAGCGGGCGAGCACGATGGCGCGGCCGCCGTAACGCTGATAGAACTTCTCGGTACGTTCGAGGTATTCATGCTTGAAGAAACGCGAGTCGGGGCGAGCATAGAGTCGTGATCCCATGCTATTGCCAAACCAGTAGCCGACCGAGTCGCCAAGGACGGCGGCGATAATCACGGTGAGTATGGCCAGCAACAGCGAGATGAATCCGTTTGCGGCAAGGAGCCCGGCGACGAAGAGGAGCGAATCGCCCGGGAAGAAGATGCCGAAGATGATGCCGCTCTCGGCGAAGATGATAATCGCGAGCCCGAGATAACCGCTTGTCCGTATGATGGTGAGCGGGTCGAGGTGCGTGAGGATGGTAAGCAGCGTGTGCATACTCGACTTATTCTAACAGAACTCACACCTGCGCGCTCCGAAACGGGGCGTGATGCCGTATACTATGGAGAAATGGAATCAGTACCGAAACTATCCTCGCCGGAAGAAGAGCTTGCGTATCTGCGCGGACAGGTTGCTCAGAAGGAGGCGGAACTTGCCGGCCGCGGGTCGATCGATCGCGTGCAGATCATCTCAGAACAGATTCATCAGCATCATCTGGCGAGTGATGAAATCCTCGCGCCAGCGTATCGCTTGAACGAAGAGACGAAGAGCACCGAGGCGGATGCGATTCTTAAGGAGCTCAACCTGGGCGGCGGTGAGCCGGCCGTGCGAGGTCTTCAGGAGACGATGCATGCGAAGGGCATCAAGAACGCGCTCGCGGTCCTCGAGAAGCTTGGCGATGCGCGGGTCGCCGATGACTTCCATCGTTATCTCGTCCGCTATATCGCCGCAGGGCTTATGGCGCCGGGGTTCGATGAGAAGGCGCCGCGCTTCAAGGCGCTCCACATGACGCTCTATGAGATCATGCTCCCTGAGCCGAAGCTCGAGGAGCCCGGCGGGCGCACGAAGACGTTGAAGGAACTCATTTCGGGTATGGAGCAATTCTATTCCGGCCTCCTTTCGGTCGAGCATGCGGTGCCGAACGAGCCACACTATTTCGCGCTCGAGCTCGCCGTTCCCGCTGACAGTCCCGAGCTCCAATTCTATGCGGCTGTGCCAAACAGCAAATGCAATCTCTTCGAGAAGCAGCTCCTCGCCATCTTCCCCGATGCGCATCTCGTGCCGCAACCTGCTGATTATAATATCTTCGCGCCGGGCGGGACCTCGATCGTTTCGACTGCGCAGCTCGCCGAGCATCCGGCGCTCCCGCTCAAGGACTATACCGAGTTCGATTACGATCCGATTAACAGCATCATGAATGCTTTTGCTAAGATTGAAGCGATCGGCGAAGGCGCGGCGCTCCAGATTATCATTGAGCCGCGCGCCGAGCGGCACGTGTCGCACTACCGCAAGATCCTTCAGGCGCTTCGCAAGGGCGAGAAGCGGCATGAAGCGTTCAGTACTCCCGAAACGCTCCTTGGCGAGGTCGCGCACGATTTCGGCAAGATGCTCTTCTCAAGCAAGCCGAAGGATGTCGAGAAGGCGAAGGAGGCAGAAACGCGGCAAGTCGAAGCGAACAAGACGCATGTCGAGCAGGTGGAGCGGAAGATCGCAACGCCGATCGTCGGTACGACCATCAGGCTCGCAGTGTCCTCGGGCAATCCGGACACCGCCGCGCAGGTGCTCGGCGATCTTGAATCCGCCTTCAATCAGTTCGGAAACACGCAAGGGAACCGACTCGTCTTCGACCGCGCAAGCGCGCGCCGCGCGCCGCGCGTACTCGAGAATCTTTCATTCCGCATGCCTGATCGCGATATGCTCCCCTTGTCGATCCGCGAGATCACGACCTTCTACCATTTCCCGCCATCAGGCATCGAGAGCTCGCCGCATTTGAAGCAGTCGCGCTTTACCCACGCGCCGGCGCCGCTCGCGCTCCCGCAGAAGGGGGCGCTGCTCGGCATCAACACCTACCGCGGACAAGAGACGCAGATCTATCTCGATCCTGAAGACCGTCTCCGCCATTTGTACGTCATCGGTCAGACGGGTACCGGTAAGACGGGGCTTATGAAGTCGATGATCATCCAGGACATCAAGAACGGCGAGGGATGCTGCTTTATCGATCCGCACGGGAACGATATATTCGACATCCTTGCGGCGGTGCCGCCCGAGCGATACAAAGATGTTATTTATTTTGACCCGGCCGATCTCTCGCGTCCTTTCGCGCTCAACTTCCTCGAATACGATCCCTCGCGTCCCGAGCAGAAGACGTTTATCGTGAACGAGCTTCTTATGATCTTCCGCCGTCTCTATGGCGATGTACCGGAGAGTATGGGACCTGCCTTCGAACAATACTTCCGCAATGCGACCCTGCTCGTGATGGAGGACCCAGCAAGCGGCTCGACGATCCTCGATATCGCGCGCGTGCTGAGTAACAGCGACTTCCGCCACGAGAAACTCATGAAGAGCATGAACCCGGTGGTGAACCAGTTCTGGCGCGAGATTGCTACCAAGGCGGGGGGAGATGCGGCGCTCGAGAATATCGTCCCGTATATCACCAACAAGTTCGACGACTTCACCGCTAACGACTTTATCCGCCCGATTGTCGGACAGCAGGAATCATCGTTCAAGTTCCGCGAGGTGATGGACCAGAAGAAGATCCTCATCGTGAACCTCTCGAAGGGCCGGCTCGGCGAGAAGAACGCGAACCTTCTTGGCCTCATCATCGTCGGCAAGCTCTTCATGGCGGCACTCTCGCGCGCAGAAGATCCGCGAGCGGCGTATGCGCCGTTCTACCTCTATATCGACGAGTTCCATAACGTGACGACCGACTCGATACCCGGCATCCTCTCTGAGGCGCGTAAATATAAACTCGCTCTCTCGATGGCGCACCAATTCTTGAACCAGGTCGAAGAGAAGACGCGCAACGCTGTCTTTGGCAACGTGGGGAATATGGCCATCTTCCGCGTTGGAGAAGAAGACGCTGAATTCTTCGCGAAGCAGTTCGCACCCGTCTTCGAGACACTCGACTTCGTGAATATCGAGAATAGGAATGCGTATGTGAAGATACTCTCGGGCGGCATCCCGCAGAGGCCGTTCGATATGAAGACGCCTGACCTGCCGCCGCTCAATCTCGCGCAAGTCGACGACCTCATCCAGCTGTCATCTTTGACGTATGGTCGCGACCGTGCCACAATAGAGAACATGATTCGCGAGCGATATCTCTCCTAGACTATGCCACCAAAAAGCTTTAACCATCCTCCGAAGATGCGTTCCGAAAGGGACGATGAAGGAATCTCTCCAAAAAAAAGGGGGGGTAATAGAGGTTTGTTACGCGACGTAAAACGGAATGGTTTGGGAGATGTTGGTACAGTCGGATATACCGCTCTAGCGGAACCTCTCCGCAAAATAAATTCTGAAATTCAGATTTCACCGGATGAAACGAGAGAACAAGAAATTAAAGAACAGCAGATCGGTATAGATGTCGGTCGATATATGTATAAGAAACTAGAGAAACATTTAGATGGCAGTACGGATGTTGAATCATCATCAAATCAAGACTCTTTCTTAACGGTGGTTGAAACGGAACATGCGCGGCTCATGAACATGCTGCAAGGAACAGGAGTCGATCCAGAGAGATTGCAAAAGAAACTCACGCTGCTCAATGAGATCTTCACAGAGGCGCAGATTCTTGATAAACAATTCAAGAATACATATAAAGGCAAAAATAAAAAGGCGTTGAAGAGACAAGCTGAACTCCCTCAACGCATGGAAGGAATTGTACGATCCCTGCGTGAAGGAGAAGGGAATATCGATACAGAAATTCGCGATACCGTACAGAGACTCCTCAAAGTTCAGGAACCTGTAAAACGAGGATCTATAAATCGAGAAGCAGAAAAAGAGATCGTACCAGCTCAGGAGCCCGTACAAACTCAAGAACTCGTCGCCGTTGGTGCCGACGTAGTGTCCGACGTACCGCCTGTGGCTGCAGAACCGTCGCCGATACAACCAGAGGAGCAAGAAGAGATACTAGGTGCAACTATGGGAGACGAACCAATTACTGCAGAAGCCGGACCAGTATTTGATGCAGAGTGGATGCAGAAAATATTGAGAGATAAAGAACATACGCCGAAGGAGGCGCGAGGATTCATGCGCGACATGGTCAATAAGATCATGGGCAGAGAAGAAAAGCAGAAAGGATTGCTTGAAAAAGCAAAAGAGAAGATGGAGTGGTGGAAGAGCTCGGATGCCTATTTCATAAATCGGTTACAAGATATAGATGCAAAAGCCGAGAAGATTGGCGGGCTTGAAGCACTTTTCCGTTCGCTTGGTGAGAAATACAACAAGTTCGGATTGAAGACAAAGCTTGCTGTCGGTGCGAGCCTCAGCATCGGCGCAGCAGCTTCGATGAGCTTCGTGTGGTTGCCGGGGATTATTGCTGCCTGTAGCGGCATTATTGCACAGCGTACGGCAGCATTTGCAACGATGTATCTCAAATTTGAGAAGCAAGCGGCTGAGACTGGCGGGAGTAAAGAAGCTGCAATGGCAAAGGCAATCGGTTATACCGCGGCCATGACTGGCGGCACGATGATCGCCGTGCATTATCTGAAAGAAGGCATCGATGCGGCTCGCGACACGGATATAGGTAAGAACATCAAAGGATGGCTCGGGAATATGCTCGGACATCATGAGGCAGTACACCCTGTTGCAGAAACTCCTGTCTCGGGAGGAGAAATGGCTCATGCAGCCACAACAACTACTGGGGCAGAGAACCATGCAGCTGAAGCGGTTACGAAGAAGGTAGCCGAAGCATCTGTTGCGGCGCCAGAGATCAAGGCATTCGCATTTGCTTCGAACATAGCAGTGAACACGGGGAAGGGGTACGAGGACATGGTCTTCCGTATGTGGCACCAGCTTCACGACCAGGCGACCGCGAATGGCATTAACCCAAACAAATACGCTGAGAGATTCGATCAGGATAGCGATATATGGAAGCTTCTCAAGAATAACGATGCGCACTCGGTGAAAGGATTGGTGCATAAGCTCGCCATCGAGCACGGCTTCTTCAAGCCGGACGGTTCGAGCATCCGTATCGACCCGGGAGCGCACATGACCATCGATGATGGCGGCCATATCGTCTTTACTCCCAGCGAGAACGGAGAAGCGTTCGTTAATGCCTCTCCCGATCTCCCGGTTACGCCGCCGCTTCACGCCGAAGTGCCGGTAACGACTGCGGTTCCGTCTCCTGCTTCGGTACCAATTATCGAACACTCTTTTGCACATACGCCGACCGAACAGCCACCAGCTCCAGTTGTCGAACACTCTTTTGCACATACGCCGACCGAACAGACACCAGCACCGATCGAAGATCATTCGGTCTCGCATGTATCTACCAATCCATTCGGTATTGAGGTACCAGCGGGAGCGCCGCACCTCTATGCTGATGCGGGGGGGATGCACATCCTTGCCTATGGCGGATCGCCGCTCGGGCGCGCGCAGATGATCGAGGAGTATCTTAAACAGAATCCAAACAAGATCATCTTCAGCTCAACTAATGAGGGAGATCTTCGCATCCCGTGGCACCTGCTGAATGGGAAGGCAATCCCTGGCTCAGCAGTACGCACGAGCGGTTTCCTCGGCTTCTTCTCATCCTTTATGAAAGCACCAAGCCCTGAAGAGTTCAAGGAGATTATAAAATAACCATGCTATGATAGATCCTATGCAAGACGAACTGACCGCTCTTATCGCCAAAGACCTCGGTATCGGGGAGGTGCCGGCAGAGAAGCAGAAGGAGATCATCGCGCAATTCGGCGAGGTAGCGCTCAAGGCGGCGACTATCGCTATTGCTGAGAAGATCGCCGAGGATAAGCGGGCAGAGTTCGTGAAGCTTGCTGAAGCCGGCGATGCCTCAGCGCTCCAGGCATTTCTCGATAGGGAGGTGCCAGAGCATGAGGCTATCGCCAAGGCCGCCGTCACCGAAGAGGTGAAGCGGTTCAAGGATTTCCAATCCACAGGTGCTGACCAGGTGAACGCCTAATACGCTATACTGTCACTATGAACTCAATACAAACAGGCATCGCTGTCGTGCTCGCAGTCGTTGTTATCGCCGTGTTCTTCGTCTTCCCGGGTCTCTCGCCGTTTGCCAATACTACTAATACTCAATCACAAACCATGTCCGCAGATACTCAAGATCAGCTTCAGATAACCGACGAGGTCGTCGGCACCGGTACCGAAGCGGCCGCGGGTGACACGGTTACGGTCAACTATGTCGGCTCGCTCACTGATGGCACCGTCTTTGATGCTTCGGCCAATCACGGCACGACCGGCTTCACCTTCTCGCTCGGAGCGGGGCAGGTGATCAAGGGCTGGGATCAGGGCATCGTTGGCATGAAGGAGGGCGGCAAGCGCAAGCTCGTCATCCCGGCCTCGCTCGCGTATGGCGACCAAGCAGTTGGGAACATCATTCCGTCCGGTTCGACGCTCGTCTTCGAGGTCGAGCTCGTGAAGGTGCAGAAAGCGCAGTAATCCAAAGTATAAAAATAAAATGGGCGGCGAACTCGTGAAAGTTCGTCGCCCATTGTGCTGCCGGAGCTGGCAATCAATACGGACTCTTTTGCAGAACCCGTACCTCGTACCCGGGGAATATATCGAATATTTCCCGACCGCAATTCTCGAAAGTATACGTCTGACCTCCGAGAGTAACAGCACCGTTCGCGAGCCCTGCGAAGCCCGTTGCGAGCCCTCCGTAGCGGGCATATTCGCTGAACTTGGCTCCCGCAAAAGCTTGCGAGCCGAGTCCGACTCCGATCGCACCGGCTGCGGTGTACAAGACACCTTGCGATGCAACCGCGACCAAATTGTGCGGGCGCACATTTTTCGCAAATATGCGACAGGCACGTTCGGCTTCGGCGACAGCGGCGAGTTGTTTCTCGCTAATGTCGCCCTTCACGATGTAATTCAATTCCATCGTGTCCTGCTTTAACATCCAGTCGGGTGCTTTCTGGTCATGCATGACCAGAGTCGCTTTTTCCCCTCCTGGCATGGTTACCATCTCCCTCTTCATTTCGCCAGGGCCCGCACAGGCCGCAAGCAGAAGTGCCGCAAAAACGGCTATAAACAGGTTTTTCATGGTGCAAGCCCTCCAAATCCAGGGAACGACCCGATTAGGTCGTTTAATCCCTCCGAGCGCTAGAATACTCTCTTATTTTTATTTGTCAATACCCCGTGGGTGATGTAAGGTAAATGAATGAAAGCCATTGATTTCAGGATAGAGACCCATTCGACTTCGCTCAGGGCGAGAGCTGGCACTATCAAAACGCCTCACGGCATCATCCGTACGCCTGCGTTCTCGCCGGTTGGGACAAAAGCGAATGTGAAAGGATTGTATCCCTCGCAATTAAAAGAGCTTGGCGCTGACGTCGTCCTTGCGAACACCTATCATCTATATCTGCAGCCGGGAGAAAAGATAGTCGCGCAAGCGGGCGGACTCGCGAAGTTTATGGGGTGGGAGGGGCCGACCATCACCGACTCGGGCGGTTTCCAGGTCTTCTCGCTCGGCGCGGCATTCGGCAAGACTATTTCAAAGTTCACGAAATCGGACATATCATGTCCAACATCTGATGTTGGACATGATATGTCCGATTTCAAGCTCATGCCGTATGACGAAGATGTGGCGAGCCAGCATGGCCAGCTCGCGATCATCGATGATGATGGGGTTACTTTCACTTCGCATCACGACGGGTCGCTTCACCGCTTCACTCCTGAGCGCTCGGTTGAGATCCAGCACGCACTCGGCGCGGACATATTCTTTGCTTTTGACGAATGCACCTCGCCGACAGAGCCGTATGCATATCAGCGCGAGGCGATGAAACGCACGCATCGTTGGGCGGAGCGAAGCCTTAAGGCGCATCGGCAGAATATCGATGCGAGCGCGAAGCAGGCAATTTTCGGTATCGCGCAGGGCGGTCAGTTTGACGACTTGCGCCGCGAGAGCGCTCGAACGATCGGTGAGATGGGGTTTGATGGCTTTGGGCTCGGGGGGTCCTTCAGCAAGAAGCATGGAGAGAATTCGCTCCAGTCGGCGCTCGAGATGCTGCGGGAGATACCGCCCGAGATGCCGGTGCACGGGCTTGGGGTTGGCGAGCCGGGAGATATCTTGGCGGGCATCGCCGCCGGGGTCGATCTCTTTGATTGCGTTGCGGCGACACGGATCGGCCGCCATGGCTCCATCTATACTCGGCAAGGCATCGTACATTTGACCGGTGAACGATTCAAGGATGATTTCACCCCGCTCGCGGACCTTTCGTGGACATCGGATATCCACGGCAACCGTGGATATCCGATGTCCACGAGCTCATTCACATTGGCCTATGTCGCCCACCTAATCCGTTCTAAGGAGATGCTCGGCTCGATGATCTGCTCGCTCCACAACATCGGCTTCATCCTTGCGCTTGTTGCAGGCGCGCGCGAGGCGATTCTCGCTGACCGCTTCGACGACTATCGCGAAGACTTCACTTCAAAATATTATGCCTAACTTCAAACTTCATATGCCATTCCCGCCGGCGGGCGACCAGCCCGCGGCGATTCGTACTCTCGAGAACGGACTCAAAGGCGGGATGCGTCATCAAACGCTCTTC
This sequence comes from bacterium, assembly GCA_023264495.1. GTDB lineage: Bacteria > Patescibacteriota > Minisyncoccia > Phycocordibacterales > Phycocordibacteraceae > C7867-001. Next base: position 19,746 of record JAHFMM010000005.1, read on the forward strand.
GGGGTAACCGGTTCAGGCAAGACCTTCACTATGGCAAATGTCATCGCGGCCAACGATAAGCCGACCTTGGTGCTTGCTCATAACAAGACGCTCGCGGCGCAGCTGGCGCAAGAATATCGCGATTTCTTCCCCGAAAACGCCGTGCATTATTTCGTCTCGTATTATGACTACTATCAGCCCGAAGCGTATATCGCGCACTCCGATACCTATATCGAGAAAGAGGCGATGATCAATGCCGAGATCGATCGGCTTCGCCATGCGGCAACCCAAGCGCTCCTTACGCGCAAAGATGTCATCATTGTCGCATCGGTCTCTGCGATTTACGGTCTTGGGTCGCCAGAAGAGTATGAGAAGGTGAACGTGAAGCTTTCGATAGGTGCACATGAAGATCGGGCGGCGCTCATACGCAAACTCATCAGTATCTACTTTGAACGTACATCAGCAGACCTTAGTCCAGGACAATTTCGTGCGATCGGTAACTCACTCGAGTTCATGCCGGTAAACGAGCGTGTCATCTACCGCATCGCTTTTGAAGGAGGTACGATTTCTTCAATTGATAAACTCGATCCCGTTTCGCGTGCGAAGATGGGCGAACCCAAGACAGTTTTCATCTTTCCTGCGAAGCACTTCGTCACGAATGAAGAAGAACGTGAACGCGCCATTGCCGATATCAAGTTGGAACTCGATGAACAGTTGGCGAAGTTGAAACGCGAAGAAAAGAATCTCGAAGCTGAACGATTAAAGCGCCGCACGCTCCACGATCTCGCGCTTATCCGCGAGCTTGGTTATACCACTGGCATCGAGAATTATTCCCGCCACTTCGATGACCGCAAGCCTGGCGAGCCGCCCTACACGCTTCTGGATTATTTTGCCAAATGTGCAGACCTTCAAGGTTCGACCTTGAGTCCTAAAGGTCGAACCTTGAAGTCCGACTTTCTTACGATTATCGACGAGTCGCACGTTACCGTCCCGCAAATCGGCGGTATGTATGCGGGTGACAAATCGCGTAAAGACACCTTGGTCGAGTACGGCTTCCGCCTCCCCTCGGCGCGCGACAATCGACCGCTTACCTTCGATGAGTTTGAAGAGCGGGTAGGGCAGACGATTTATACGAGCGCAACGCCCGGGCCGTATGAACGCGCGCATTCAGAACAAGTGGTCGAGCAGATTATCCGCCCGACAGGACTTATCGACCCAGAGCTTACGATGCGTCCTGTTTCTGAAGGCACCGCACCTATGTTGGACATAACATGTCCAACATCTGATGTTGGACATGTTATGTCCAACATACCCTATCGCGGGCAAGTTGCCGATTTTATCGCTGAAGCAACAAAAGTGATTTCGAACGGCGGTCGCGCGCTCGCCACGACACTCACTAAACAGATGGCTGAAGACCTTGCTGTATTCCTGCGCGAGAAGGGTATGGGGGCCGAGTATCTCCACTCCGATGTGAAGACGATTGACCGCATCGACATCCTCACCAAGTTCCGCAAAGGCGATTTCGATATCCTTGTAGGAGTGAACCTGCTTCGCGAAGGACTCGATCTCCCCGAAGTCGAGCTTGTGGGTATCCTCGATGCCGACAAGGAAGGATTCTTGCGCAGTGAGACGGCGCTCATACAGACGATTGGTCGCGCCGCGCGCAACGTGCTCGGGCGCGTGATTCTCTATGCCGATGTGATGACCAATTCGCTCGAGAAGGCGATTGGAGAGACGAATCGAAGGAGGGAGAAACAGCTCGCCTATAATACAGAGCATCACATCACGCCGCTCACGATCAAGAAAGAGATCCGCGACATCGCCGAGAGTATGCGAAGCGAACATCAGAAGACCGTAGACGAGCTTCTTGTTCTCGACAAGCTTGCGTATAAAGACGACCCGAAGGCGTTTATCAAGCAGAAGCGAGACGAGATGGCTGAGGCGGTCGAGAAGCTCGACTTCGAGACAGCTGCCCTTATCCGCGACGAGATCTATAAGCTCGAAGGCACTGGTCCCGCCGCCAAGAAACCCCGCAAGCGCAAACCTCTTTCCGGCTCTTGAAGAAGAGAGTATAGTGACTGCGTACCTGCCCCGCCACGGGCAGGAATTATCTATGAAAAAACAGACCAAGAGCGAGGAGCGTGAGCACAAGCATGGGAGCGACTGGCTTACCGTGAAGGGTGCGCGCACGCACAACTTGAAGAATATTTCAGTCGAGATGCCGCGCGGCGCGATGACGGTTATCACCGGCCTCTCGGGCTCGGGCAAGTCCTCGCTCGCTTTTGATACTATATTTGCCGAAGGGCAGCGGCGGTATGTCGAATCTCTTTCAGCATATGCACGTCAATTTCTAAACCAGATGGCGAAGCCGGATGTCGATGAGATTACCGGCCTCTCACCGGCGATTTCTATCGACCAGAAGAGCCGCTCCAATAATCCGCGCTCGACGGTCGCTACCGTGACCGAGATCTACGACTACTTGCGCGTCCTCTATGCGCGCGCCGGCCAGCCCTACTGCATCCATCATGACGTGCCTATCGTACGCTTATCAAAAGAGGAGATGATCAAAATGGTGCTTATGCGTGTCGAGGCTCGTCGCCAAGGTCGAACCTTAAATCCGGATTCCCAAGGTTCGACCTTGGCGACGCAGGTCATGGGCGTTGCGGTTGATAAGAGTGCGGTAACGGTCTACGCGCCGGTCGTCGTCGGGCGGAAGGGCGAATACTATCAGTTGCTCTACGATCTCCTCGGCAAAGGGTACGAACGCGTGGTGATCGACGGGAAACCGCAGTCGCTTCGTGAGAAGATTGTCATCGATCGGAACAAGCAACATAGCATTGATGCGCTTGTTGACTCTATTTTTGTAACTGATTTTGCACGATCGCCAAGCGCCGCGCGCGAACGTCTCTCTGAAGCGCTCGAACTCGCGCTTAAAGAGGCCGATGGGTTGGTGAAGATAGCGCACGCTGACGGCTCGGTCGAGACGCTCTCGGCCAAATTCATCTGCCCTGACGATGGAGCCTCATTCCCTGAGGTCGAGCCGCGCCTCTTTTCATTCAATTCGCCCTACGGCGCATGCCCGGCATGCAACGGCTTGGGGACTGAAACGCTCTTCTCTGAGAAAGTATGTCCGGTCTGCGCGGGGAAGCGTCTTCGCCCCGAGGCGCTCCGCGTATATCTGAAGGGCAACAGCGACTTAGCGGTCCGACCGCTAAGTGCACTTAGCGGTCCGACCGCTAAGTCGCTTGGGGTGAACATTGTCGATTTCACTAATATGTCGATTCGAGAAGCAAAAGAATTTGTCGAATCGATCGAGCTCTCAGAGATGAAGTTCGACATCGCCGCGCCGATCCTAAAAGAAATCGAAAGCCGCCTCTCCTTCATGCTGAACGTCGGGCTCGATTACCTCACTTTGAATCGTTCTGCCGCGACGTTGTCGGGCGGCGAGGCACAGCGCATCCGGCTTGCCTCACAGCTCGGGAGCGGGCTCACCGGTGCCTTGTATGTGCTTGATGAGCCGACAATCGGGCTCCATCAGCGCGACAATGATCGGCTCATCAAGACACTCCTCACGCTCAAGGAGCTCGGCAACACGATCGTCGTTGTCGAGCATGATGAGGACACGATTCTCAGCGCTGATTATCTGGTCGATATCGGTCCCGGCGCTGGCGTGCACGGCGGGACAGTCGTCGCAAGCGGTTGGCTCGATAGTCTCCTTACCGCGAAGAAGAATGACAGCGATTCGCTCACCCTTGCGTATCTGCGTGGGGATAAGGAGGTCGCAATGCCTGAGACGCGCCGCACGAGCGAGCGGGGGTGGCTTCGCGTGCGCGGCGCGACACTGCACAACCTCGTGAATCAGAATGTCGACATCCCGCTCGGCAAGCTCGTGTGCATCACGGGCGTGTCGGGGAGCGGGAAATCGACCTTCCTCTACGATATCCTGCACCGCAATATCGCGGCGCGCCAAGCGCGCCGCGAATCGAAGCTTGCACATGTCGCCTCGCTCACCGGCACCGAACATGTCGGGCGCACCATTCTCATTGATCAATCGCCGATCGGGCGCACGCCGCGCTCAAATCCGGCAACGTATACCGGCGCCTTCACGCACATTCGCGATCTCTTCGCGGCAACTCCCGAGGCGCGTGCGCGCGGGTGGAAGCCGGGACGATTCTCGTTCAACGTTCCGGGCGGGCGCTGCGAAGCGTGTCAGGGCAACGGCACTATCGCGGTCGAGATGCACTTCCTCCCGACGGTATACGTTACTTGCGATGTTTGCGAGGGGAAGCGTTTTATGAAAGAAACGCTCGAGATCACGTATCGTGGCAAGACGATCCACGACGTGCTCCAGATGACTGTCGAGGAAGCTGAGAAGTTCTTTGGTGATATCCCGGCGATCTCTGACCGCCTCAGTTCACTGAATGCGACCGGGCTTGAGTATCTCACGCTCGGGCAGAGTGCCACGACACTCTCAGGTGGTGAGGCACAACGGGTGAAGATTGCGAGCGAATTTTATCGCCCGATGCTCATGAAGACGCTCTATCTCCTTGACGAGCCGACCGTAGGTCTCCACTACGAGGACGTACAGAAACTCATCGAGATTTTACAAGAGCTTGTCGCACGGGGCAATACGGTCGTCGTGATCGAGCATAATCTCGATGTGATCAAAAGCGCGGATTATCTGGTCGACTTCGGCCCCGAGGGCGGCACGGGTGGCGGCAAGGTGGTGGCAAAAGGTACACCCGAAGAAGTCGCGAATGCAAAAGGTTCTCACACGGGCGACTATTTGGCAAAGATGTTTGCGCGCCATGGAAAGAGAACAGCTCGCTAAGTATCGATTGCCCGATACGCCTGGAGTATACCTCTTTAAGAAGGGGCGGATGGTGCTGTATGTGGGGAAGGCGACGAGCTTGCGCGACCGGGTGCGGAGCTACTTTGACGATGATTTGATTGCGACGCGCGGACCGCGCATTGTCGATATGGTGACCAAAGCCGACCGGGTCGCCTTCGAGACGACGCCAACGGTACTTGAGGCCTTGGTGCGCGAAGCGGCGCTCATCAAGAAGTATCAGCCGAAGGCAAATGTGGAAGGGAAGGATGACAAAAGCTTTCTCTACGCTGTCGTGACGGATGAAGAAATCCCGCGCGTGCTCATCGTGCGCGGGAAAGATATCGATTTCAAAATTCGCAAATCAAGGTCGAACTTTACATCCGAGTCTTCAAGGTTCGATCTTGATTTGAAGGCTATGTATGGCCCGTTCCCCTCGGGGGCGCAGTTGCGCGAGGGGTTGCGGCTCATCCGCCATATTTTCCCGTTCTTCGATACGCCGAAGCCCCTCGACCTCACTCGGGGTAAACCAGCAGGGAAGCAGCAGAGAGCCAGAATAGAGTTCAATACACAGATTGGGCAATATCCTAAGACTTTTAATGCAAAAGAATACAAGCGCACGATTCGGCGCGTCATGCTTCTCCTTAGTGGTAGAGCCAAGACACTTCGAAAGGTGCTTATGCAAGACATGGAGCGCGCCGCTCAAGCAGAACGATTTGAAGATGCAGCAAAAGCGCGTAAGGCGCTCTACGCGCTTGATCATATACAAGACGTCTCGCTTATCAAGGATGAACATCTGTGGACATCGGATATCCACGATAGTCGTGGATATCCGATGTCCACAGGATCGCGAATCGAGGCGTATGACACCGC
>JAHFMM010000005.1:25525-27601 GCA_023264495.1 bacterium
CAATGGCATGATCGCGGGCGCGCCACGACCAGCGAGCGCGTCTTGCGGCAGATTGATGTCGCACTCATCGGCCTCCACGGCGAATACGGCGAGGATGGCGAGGTGCAGAAGCTTCTTGAGCAGTTCAGTGTTCCGTATAGCGGCTCAGATTCGTTCGGCTCGTATCTTGCGATGCATAAGCTCATGTCGAAGATGCGTGCACGCGAAGCAGGACTCCTCACGCCAGACTTCCGTCATATCGAGCACGCTGGAGATGTTGAAGCGGCCACACAAGAGATCGTGCGCAGCTTCGCTCAGCCAGTGGTCGTGAAGCCGATTGGGTGTGGTTCGTCAATCGGCGTCTCGATTGTTGGCGGATATGCGCCGATACATCGGGCTCTCGAACAGCTCTTCGCCGAGGGCGCGCAGAGCGTTCTCGTCGAAGAATATATCCGCGGGAGAGAGGCAACGATTGGCATTATCGAGAACATGCGCGGAGAAGAGCTCTACGCGCTTCCGTCGATTGAGATTATCCCGCCCAAGGGAGACTTCTTCTCGTATGCATCGAAATATTCCGATGCGACTCAAGAGATCTGTCCCGGCAACTTCTCGCGTGTCGCGACCGAAGAGCTTCAGCGCGCCGCGCGCATCATGCACCGTGAGCTCGGGCTTCGTCACTACTCACGGAGCGATTTCATCGTTGCGCCACGCGGTGTGTATTATCTTGAGACTAATACGCTCCCTGGGCTCACAACAGGGTCGCTCATCCCCAAGGCGCTCGCTGCGGTTGGCATATCGCTCCACGACTTTTTGACCCATCTTGTCGGACTAGCGCTTGCCATGTAGAATGTCACTGACGGGCCGTTAGCTCAGTTGGTAGAGCACCTCATTTGCAATGAGGGGGTCGCAGGTTCGAATCCTGTACGGTCCACCACTATTTTGCTATCCTACATAGGTGCGCGCTCTTAGCTCAGTTGGTTAGAGCGTTCGCTTCACACGCGAAAGGTCGCAAGTTCGAATCTTGCAGAGCGCACCGTGAGGTGTTTTGTGTCGGGCCGGAGTATGCCGGTAGTACGCACGATTCGGGTTCGTGTAGACCGAGTTCAATTCTCGGCGGCCCGACAAAGAGCATCTCGTAGACCCCCTGACTACTTGCGGAGGAAGGCTTCGCGCGGAGAGAGGAGTGCGGCACGGCGCGCAGGGATGAAGCCGGCGATAATGCCGATAAGGGCAGAGAGACCGAACACGAGGACGCCGAACCAAAGAGGGAGGATGAAGAGATCGAAGGATTTGCCGCCCATCTGCGCCGAAATGAAATTCAATATGAAGTTGACGGTCTTGCCGAGAATGAGGCCGATAGTGATGCCCCCGCTCCCGCCCAAGATGCCGATCACCGCCGATTCGACCAAAAAGAGGTTCCGCACGTTGCTATCAGTCGCCCCGATTGCTTTCATCACGCCGACTTCATAGGTGCGCTCGATGAATCCGATGAGCATGGTGTTGAACATGCCGATTGCCGAGACGACGAGTGCCGCGAGACCGAAGACCGTGAGCACGATCGTAATAACGTTTGTAATCTTTTGCGCCTGAGTTACCAGGTCGATATTTGCCGAGATGATGAATCCTTCGTTCACCAGAGCATCTCGCAATCGAGAGAGCACATCGGCATTTTGCGCTTTCACATAGACTTCCTTATATGAAGAGACGGAGACGGGCATGTCAATCGCCGGGATGATAACGAGCGGCGGCTGGCGGCTGTCGCTGATAATGCCGACAACCGTAAGAAGCTTCCCGACAGCAAGGTCTTGCGTCGTGCCATCTGGCTTTATGAAAGAGAGCTGTACGGACACCTCTTTGCCGATGGTCGTTGCGTCGGCCTCCATGCCGATCAGTTGCAGAGCCTGGTTTGAGAGCACCACATCGTCATGGCCCGGACGAAGCGGCTCTCCGATGTCTGGCGCAGACCCAGAGAGCGGGAAGACGTTCGGCTCGACTACTTGGATGGTCGGGATAAGGCCGGTCGCATTGCCGATTGTGAGTTGGCCGGAGAATTCAGCGACCGCACTCGTCTCAGCCACGTCAGGCATAGCGTGGAAC
>JAHFMM010000023.1 GCA_023264495.1 bacterium
CCTGCTTGCAAAAGAAGGCGCGCAAGACGATGCGCACCTCCTCCTCCAAGTGCATGACGAGCTGGTGTATGAGATCCGTACCGAGCGCGTTCTTGAACTCGCTCCAAAGATTCGAAAGATCATGGAAGATGTTTTGTCGAAGGATGAAACATACGGAGTGCCTATCATTACCTCGCTTACATCCGGCCCCGATTGGGGGAGCATGGAGACGCTATGATCTACCTCTTCTATGGTACTGATGTTGAGAAAGCGCGCGCAAAGGCGTTTGAATGGGTAGCGAAGGCGCGTGCGAAGGAGCCGAATCTTGCCTATGCGCGCCTCGCGCGCGAGGAGATTACCGAGGCGGCACTCGAAGAAGCATCGCTCTCAGGCGGACTTTTCGTGAAGCGGCTTCTCGTCCTTCTCGATGATCCGTTCCCGTCAACACGAATAGAAAGTGATGAGGAGGATGCCGCTGAAGAAGTCGCGACTGGAGACGTGATTATCGATAAGCTCGACATGCTCGCCGCTTCAGACAACGCGATCATCATCCTCGCACCGAAGCTCTCTGCGGCAAAAGCGAAGAAGCTCGTCGCGAAGGCAAAAATAACATATGAATTTAACGAAAGCGCCCGCCCTTTCCTGCCTGCCGGCAGGCAGGGCTTCAATACCAATCTCGTGAATGCAATTGCCGCGCGCTCGCGGCAGATGCTCTGGCTCGAGATCAATCGCGCGCTTCGCGCAGGCGATGCGCCTGAGATGTTGCACGGGCTCTTGCATTGGAAAGCGCGCGACCTGATGGACCTGCCTGCCGGCAGGCAGGAAAGGGCGGGCGCTTGGTCTCCGAGTGAATCTCGCAAACTCTCTCTTGCGCTCATTGCGCTCATCCAAGACTCTCGTCGGAAAGGCATGGATCTCTCCGAATCCCTCGAGCGCTTCGCATTATCTATCTGAATACAGAATAGTAGACGATTTGATATTATCGCCCGGCGGGAGTAGGCTATAATCGGGTATTTGAACACTTCAGAAATCTAACTCTTACGTTGAGAAAGGGGGCAATCATGTCCACTGCAAGTCAGAAGAAAAAGGCAGCCGTTGTGTCCGCAGCAGAGAGGGTGACGAAAATGGCCGCTGGGAAACCGAAAAAGATTTCCAAGAAGAAGGAGGATGTCTTCATGGAAATCTCATGCAAGCAACTTCTTTTCGATCCCAATCAGCCGAGGAAGAAGTTCACACCGCAGGGCATCAAGTCCTTAGCGCAAAGTATCAAGACCGAAGGGCTCCAGCAGCCAATCATCGTGACCTTTGCGTATTTCAAGAACGGTCTGCCGCACTACTTCATCAAGGCGGGTGAACGTCGGGTGAGGGCGCACAAATTGCTTGGAATGGAGATGGTGGAGTGTCTGTTGCGCACCAACGAAAAGTACAATGGCGAAGAAAATGTTAAGAGGATTCTTGCTCAAGCTGCAGAAAACAGCAGCAGAGTGCCTCAAACACATGCAGAAATCGTTGCGGTCGTACAGAAGGTTGTTGCTGAACAAGAGATAGCGAGCAGGGGATTGCGCGGTTACATCAAGATAGCCATAAACAGGGTAGCGTCTGCGTTTGGCTTCAGCGATGTGTGGGCAGCAAATTATTACACGCTGTCCAATTTACACCCCGTCCTCCTCCAGCAGCTTGACGAGGACGACCCGATGAAAGAGAAGCTGAATTTCAATGTCGGCCTGAGTCTGGCACGAGCACCTCAAGAGGAGCAGCATCGGTTATATGAAGAGGCAAAGCCCCTATTCAAGAAAAACTTTCATGCAGGCCTGAAGCATATAACGGGCCAAACAAGGAGTATTCGCGAAGCAAAGGGCGAAAAAGTCCGCGGTCGGCAATATGACGATATGCAACGGCTCATCAGTCTCTTCAACAAGATGGGCGCTCCCTATGACGGGGCTTTCGCTCACATGAAAAAACCAGAACGCGAACGGCATCTCAAAGATCTTTTCTCGAAAATGTCCGTTCTACAATGTGATGGTGTTCTGTTTGCGTTACGGATTCTTCTCGAAAAGATTCAAGGTATTCACGAGATTGGGGAGACACAGCGCCATATGAACTATAACCATATGAAGAAGCAAGCGTAAAAGCAATATGGTTGGTGGTGACAAGCGGGTGGCCTAGGCTACCCGTTCTTTTTTATAAATCACAAATTGGGAAATACTTTGAAAGTACGGTAGGGTGGAGACATGGCACGCGAAGAGAGCATCATACGATTCGAGGGAGTCTCATTCGGACACGGACATAACAAACCTATTCTTGATGAGGTCGATTTTCCTATCCGCCGCGGGATGAAGCTCGCGGTGATGGGGCAGAACGGCGCAGGGAAGTCGACCCTCTTCAATCTTATGACCGGCGCGCTGAAGCCGGAGTCGGGAGAGATTCACATCTCGCGCGGGCTCTCGATCGCGACCGCGACACAGGTGATCCCGCGCGCCTTGATGAGTCTTACGGTGCGCGAATTCTTTCAGAAGTGTTTTGCAGAGCCGGTATACGATATTGATCCACGCATCGATGCGGTACTCGATGCGGTGAATCTCGAGGTCGAGCATACGCGTACCGTGAAGAGTTTTTCAGGCGGCCAGCAGGCGCGGCTCCTTCTTGCTTCGGCGCTTATCCAGAATCCAGACCTCTTACTCCTCGATGAGCCGACGAACAATCTCGATACGGCTGGCATCGAACATCTCACTCGGTTTCTTGTTGAGTACCCTAAGACCGTCATCGTGATCTCGCATGATGCCGACTTCTTAAACGCATTTACCACGGGCGTGCTCTATCTCGATGTACATACGCGCAAGATCGAGCAATACCCCGGCAATTATAACGATGTGCTCGAAGACATCACCGCGCGTATCGACCGCGAGAACCGCAAGAACGCGCAACTTGCGAAGAAGATTCAAGAGAACAAAGATAAGGCGAACTTCTTCGCGCAGAAGGGCGGCAAGATGCGTCTTGTCGCCAAGAAGATGCGCACCGAGGTCGAGGAGATGGAAGAAGAGAAGGTCGATGTGCGCAAAGAGGATAAGACCATTCGCCCTTTTACCATTCCAGCGCAAGCAGAAATCGGGGGCGTATTGCTTTCACTCACGTCATATACGGTGCATAAGAATCACAAGCCGGTCGTGAGGAAGGCAAATGTGAGTCTCCGCAAGAATCAGCACCTCCTCCTTAAAGGGCCAAACGGCATCGGCAAGAGCACGCTTCTTGAACGTATCGTGCTTGGCACTCCAGACGGCTCGACCATAGCGCCCGGAGTGAAGGTTGGCTACTATCGCCAAGATTTCTCAACGCTCGATTTCGACAAGACGGTCTTTGACGCGCTCATTGAGGCGATGGGGAAGCCTGATGAAGAGCGTATGCGCGCGGTTGCTGCAGGCTTTCTCATTACACGCGATGTCATCTACACGAAGATCGGGAGCTTGTCTGAGGGGCAGAAGGGTCTTGTCGCCTTCGCTTCTTTAGTGCTCGAGCGCCCTGGGCTCCTCATCCTCGATGAGCCGACCAACCACATCAACTTCCGTCACCTACCCGTGATTGCAAAAGCACTCGATCAATATGAAGGAGCGATGATTCTCGTCTCCCACGTTCCCGATTTCGTCGAACAGATCCGCATCGACGACATCCTCGATTTGGGTATATAGAGGAAACAGAACCTGCGTGTGATATATTATAAAGGGAGTCGCAAAATATTCTGTAGATGATAAGGTGCGATAAGAAACCTGCGCCCGTAGCTCAGTCTGGTAGAGCAGCGGACTTTTAATCCGTTGGCCGATGGTTCAAATCCATCCGGGCGCACATGAATACCTTTAAAGAGAGATGCAAGATGTTGCGACAAAAAGGGTACAGCATTATAGAGATTATGGAGGCAACTGGTCGTGCGAAGAGTTCGATATACACGCATATACGAGAGATCCCCCTTAGTGCCGATCGAGTACAGCAGTCTCGCAGAGCTGCCGGTAAACGGATTCGGAGGTTTGCAATTGCCCGAAAAGGAAAGAGTGAACACCACGTCCGAGTTTTTGATGCATGGTCTGCTGATTTAGTACTCCTCGTAGCCCATTTAATCTTTGATGGTGAAATCACACGAACGCGGTGTGCGTATAATAATCGGAGCGATACACTTATTGCCCGGGTTGCTGGTCTTATGCGCATAGTGTATGACTTCGAACCCAAACAATACAAAAATAAGACAACAGGCGTCCGACGGATAAGTTATAACAATGTAGTTTTAGGTGCGTATATGAGCAATAAGTCTAAAGAGTTATTGAGAGATATTAAAACGCAGCCACAGAACTTAAAACGAGAGTTTGTTCGAGCATTCTTTGATGATGAAGGGTGTGTTGATTATCGACCAAATGAAAATAGACGAAGTGTTCGCGGGTATCAGAAGGACGTACGAATTCTAAAGATACTAAAAACAGTATTACGAGATTTTGATATTACTGCGCGCATAGTTCTTCCTAATGAAATTATAATCGTGGGGAAAGATAATCTTGTTCGATTTGAACAAACCATCAATTTTTCATCAGGAGTATGTATAAATGGAAACAGACTAAATAGCAGATGGAAAAAGCATCTTGAGAAGCGACAGATCTTACGAATGGCAATAGAATCTTTTAAGAGCTAGTAACTAAACGCATCAACCGTTTTGCACTGCGCATCGAGCAGGCGTACGATCTCGTGCCGCGGTTGCCACATTGTCGAGGTGCGTCCGAGGTATATGCGCCATCGATCGCCTTTGAAGTCAGTGTCGCTCTTGTGGGCGTCTACACAGCCGTTATAATTGAAATATTTCACGATGAAACTCTGACAAGTACCCGATAGTGTTGACGGTGGAGAGAGTACGGCTTGGCAGCGCGATAGCGTATTCACATACTCTATGCACGTTGTGTCGCGGATATAGTCGGTGCCGTACAGGGTCGAGAGCTCTGTCGAAGGGACGGGACACGAGAGCGGGAGTACCGGCGAGAATGATTGGAAGTTGCCGAAATACCCGATACATTTGTTTTCTCGGAACGATGCCCCGATAGGGGACTGTCCTGAGATGATGGTGGCATGATCACCGGCAGAAAGGATGATGTCTTGGGCGGCATTCACCGTGCCGCCTGCAGGGACCTCGGTGCCTCTTGGGATAGGCGTGCTGTTGCCGCTCGCATCGCTCCGAAGCGTCCATCCAGAGATATCGATAGGGGTCTTTGCGCTTTGCGATATGCTGAGTTCAAGGAATTCGCCTTTCGGGGTAGAGCCAGCGCCGGAAATGTAATGGTCAATCAGCACTACGCCGCGATAGGGCGATATATCGCCAAAGGCAATCCCGCCAGGGAGCGATGGCGTCTGCGATACTCCAGAGCTGCCGGAAACTGAGTTGTCGCCGCTTGAGCCGGGGAGCGAGACATTGCCGCTTCCGTCCACCGCATACGGAGCACGGGGGAGCGAGAGATATGTCCCGCCGCCAAGCGCGCCCGGCTCAGCGAGTGTCGGGCCGTTAAATGCGAGCGGGTGGAGCGGGCCGCCGGTCGCGATCCAGATAAGGAAAATGAAAACGAAGACCCCAATAAAAAACCAGGCGTCGTGTTCCATACTCAAATACTAGCAAACTTTTGTAAGAAGTCTCTCGAGCTCATCGCGAACGACCGCCGCATCGCTCCAGGGAGCCTTTGATCCGTTCGGTCCCATGATGAAAGGGTCAGTGCCTTTGCCCGAAATGAGAACGGCATCGCCGGAGCGCGCGGCGCGAAGCGCGGCGCGTATCGCTTCGCGGCGGTCCATAATAATCTCCGGTGTGCGCCGCATCCCCTCTGCCATCGCAGCAACTATTGCTCGAGGGTCTTCGTCATAGGGGTCCTCGTCGGTGAGGATGACCGTATTGCAAGAGTTGTCGGCAATTTTCCCCATCAAAGAGCGTTTCCATGTGTCGCGACCGCCGCCGGTATTGCCGAGCACACAAATCTTCCGATGACCTTTGAAGGCGTCATAGAGCGCTTGGAGCGAGTCGGGGGTGTGTGCATAGTCGACAATCGCGATGAAATCCTGCCCGGCATCGACATGCACGACACGTCCGCGTACTGGCGGGAGCGCCGCAAGCGCTGAAGCATTTGCGGCGAGAGATATGCCGAATGCAGAACAGAGTTTTATCGCCGCGAGCGCATTAAGAGCATTGAACGAACCGGGAAGCGGAATTGAGAAATGCTCGCCGGCATAGTCGAAACTAACAACTCGATCCGTGCTTGTAATGTTGTGCATGTCGCCGGCGCCGAACCCTATCGCCTGTGTAATTCCGTGGATAGAGAGAAACGCTTCTGTTTCAGGCATGTCGCTGTTTGCGACAAGGATACGAGATTTTTTTGATGATCGAGCAAGCGTCTCGACGAGCGCGCGCTTCGCCGCGACATAGTTCTCGAATGACCCGTGCCGCTCGATATGTTCGCGCTGGATATTGGTCACGATGAGCCCATCAAGCGCAAGGAACCAATGACGATATTGGAGAACGCTCTCGCTGGTAAGCTCTATGACGAGATGCGTGCATCCGGCGCGGAGCGCGCGGCGCATGAAAGCTTGCGCGAAGCCGCGGCCTTGGAGCGTCATCTTGTAGCGATTCGGTTCAGAATCGTCATTGAGCGCGAAGCGAATGGTCGAGAGAAGAGCGGTCTTGTATCCAGCAGTACGGAGGATAGCGAAGAGCATCTCGGCGGTTGTCGACTTTCCCTTTGTCCCGGTAACACCGATAACGACAAGCTTCTTCGCGGGGAAGCCATAGGCGAGCGCCATGATGAACGAGAGCGCTCGATGGTAGATCGGCCGGAGCGGTTCGACGAGCGATTCCGGCACGATCTTCTTTAAGAAATGAACGATCGTATTGATGAATGAGTACATATCAGCGTCCTGACGAGAGCGCCGCCTTCAGGCGCGCGTCTTTGTCGGTTATGTCGCCTGAGACCGCTTGCAACGCCGCACGCGCCTCGCGCTCGGTATAGCCGAGCGCGACAAGAGTATCGAACACCTCGCCGTCAGTATCGTGATGCGCTCGCATCTCGATTTTGTCAGCGAGTTCGACAAGCATCTTCTCGGCGCTTTTCTTGCCGAGGCCGACTATCTTGGTGAGATAGGCGAGATCCCGCTTGCTTATAGCCCCCTCAAGCGCCTCGCGCGATGCGCGCCGAAGGACGCTCTGCGCGGTCTTTGGCCCAATCCCAGAAACAGAGAGAATGAGCTCGAAGAAGTCGCGATCAGCCGCATCGAGGAAGCCATGGAGCTCAAGACCGTCTTGCTTGAGCGCGAGGTGGGTTGCGAGTGTTGCCTGCGCTCCCAGAGCAAGGAGTTCGGGCGTGCTCATGCGGACCTCGATGCCAAATCCGGCGACCTCGATGACAGCGCTTGCGGCGCTGATTGAAAGCACCTTCCCATGAATTTGCCGAATCATATGTCTATCCTACCA